>JAKBSX010000038.1 GCA_021844725.1 Actinomycetes bacterium
TCACATGCCGTTCTGACTCTTGCTCATCAAAAAGAGCTCAGTAAGCTGCCTGGGAGTATGCAAAGATTGGTGATATTGGCCGGCCCTCCAGGCACGGGAAAGACCACACTTGCCACAGGTCTGGCTGAGAAAGTCTCCACTCTTTTAGCTGAAAAAGGTGATACAGCACTGGTGGAGGTAAATCCGCACTCACTTCCAAGTGAGATGCTCGGAGAAAGTCAGAGAAATGTAGCCCGACTGCTTGACAACTCGCTGCCGGAGCTTTCATTGCGTTACCCTCATGTAGTTGTGGTGATTGATGAGGTGGAAAGTTTTGCTGTTCGCAGGTCCTCGGCTTCATTCGAAGCTAACCCGATTGATGTTCATCGCGCCAGTGACGCGGTGTTGGAGGGAATGGACCGACTTATGAAGCGTTGTCCGAATGTATTAGTTGTCACCACCACCAACTTCCCGCAAGCTATAGACGAAGCATTCACTTCTAGAGCGGACCTCGTGATATCGGTTGCGATTCCAACTACTGAAGCAGCTGCTGAGATTGTAAGACTTTCATTATTCGAACTTTCCCAGATATGGTCAGAATTAACTGATTTAGCAGAGGACGAATCGCTGCATCGATCTATAGCTGAGCAGTGCAACGGATGGGATGGGAGACAGCTCCGTCGCCTACCCCTTAAAGTGTTGGCTTCAAATATAGAGTTGGCTTCAAATCCGCAGTTGTTGACCAAAGAAGACATTTTCAGGGCAATAAAATCATTCTAAAGTTAAGAATTCCGGGGGGAACATGGCAGATAACTCCAAAGATGACTTTGGCACCGATTTAAATAGTGTTGAAGTTCCTGTCGAAATTCCGGTGGATTTAGGTCTGCCGGAATTCGGTTCTGACGCGGTAGTTGACCTGCTCGGTAAATTGGGTTATAAATTCATTGCTATAAATCCTGGGTCAAGCTTCCGGGGACTGCATGATTCAATCGTCAACCATCACGGAAATAAAGATCCAAAGCTCCTGCTTTGTCTCCATGAGGAGGTAGCCGTATCCCTTGCTCATGGTTATGCAAAGGCATCTACGACGCCAATAGCGGTGGCAATTCACGACCTGGTTGGACTTATGCATGCTTCAATGGCTGTCTACGATACCTTTGTTGACCGCACAGCACTCTTGATTCTCGGAGGAAGTGGCCCACGGGATCGTTATAAGCGAAGACCCATTGACTGGATTCATTCTGCGGATAGTCAAGCTCAACTTATACGGGAGTTTGTCAAATGGGATGATGAACCTAGCCCCTCATCAGCATTTGTACCGAGCGTAATGAAGGCCCACCAGATTGCACATTCCTGGCCCTATGGCCCTACATATGTTTCTCTCGATTGTGCGCTCCAGGAGGAAGAAGTTGACGAACAAGCTGAACTGGACATCGATCCAACCAGATACCCATCTCTACCTACAATTACACCAGATCCTGTTGTAATTGCAAAAACAGCGGAAGTACTTTGCAGTACTCAAAATCCCTTGGTGATCGGAGGAAGGATTTCTCGGATTCCCAGTATTAGCGAAGCTCTTGAGTCTCTTGTTGAAAAATTAGGTGCAGCCTACATCGACGAGAGAAATTCGGTATCGTTCCCAACTGCTCACCATTTAAACTGCAATGGCCTTGACTCAATGATCGATCAAGCTGATGTAATCCTATCGATAGACGTAAGCGATCTTCCATCGTTGCTGGAACGAAAGGGTTCAACATCAGCGGCCGGTAAATTTATTATCGACCTCTCGTTTGGCGATATAGATGCTAAGTCCTGGAGCAATAATTCTTCGCTTCTGTCGCCTCGGGACATTCATCTCATCTGCGACCCGCTTCTTGGTATCAGGGCAATTACAAAGGAACTTGCAAAATCTCTAGATAGCGATTCTGTACAGTTGCGAACGAACTTTATTCGGGCAAAGGTGAACGAGTTTCGTAAAGAAAGAGACGCTGATCAGAAACGTCATCTTGACGATGCTCCAATTTCACAGGTACGGCTGGTTTCTGAGCTCTGGAATGCTGTCAAAGACATAGATTGGTTACTCCTTTTGCGCAATACCAGAACCTGGCCAGAAGGTATATGGAACTTCACCGGAAGTGGACAGTTTCTCGGACATTCAGGCGGAGGAGGTGTTGGATATGGTCCTGGAGCAATGGTCGGAGGCGCGTTAGCCGCACAGGAACAAGGCAAGCTCGGAGTTGGCATAATTGGGGATGGCGATTTTCTAATGGCGTCATCCGCCCTTTGGACCGCCACACATTACCGGATACCAATGCTGATGGTGGTAAATGACAACAATTCGTTTTATAATGATGAGCCCCATCAGGCGCGGGTTGCAAAGCGAAGAGGCAGACCAGTCGACAATTCTTGGATAGGTATGAGAATTTCTGATCCCGCGATAAATATATCCGAATTGGCAAGATCTTACGGATGCTGGTCAATCGGTCCAATTGACGATCCCTCCAAGTTGAAAGATGCGGTCAAGCAAGGGCTCAAAGCAGCAGTGTCAGGAAAAACTGCTGTAGTCCATGTACTTACTGCTCGCTGAAGTTTTCCCAGACAGGGAAGTTAAAGTAGGATTTTTCATTTTATGTAGCTCGGACTGAACAATCTGAGCTATCTCGATTTCCACGGAATTGTTCAGCATAAGTATTTCCTGCAGCTTTTTCCGGAATAGTACCTGAGCCGTGCAACACCCTTGTTATAGCTCATTTACCGCCCATGGTCGCTAACGCTGTCAATGTCTCGAAATTAAAGCAGCCTCCAATAAAGGCGGGGCTAAGTATTCAGTAAGAAATATGACAATTTTCACAACTTGAATTTGACCACGATTTGACTGTAGGTATAATGGTCCGATGTATCAACTCTGCTTGCGTCTTTAACACAATATGGAAACACCAAATGGTGGTAAGTCAGACAATATTTTTTCAGGAATACAACGGGAGATGTAAAGTCGCAGATGATATCGACTCTCCGTATTTATAACCACAGCTTCAAATCTACAATCAGAGAGTGCCTTGCTCTGGCTCCTTCACTACTCCGAAAGAGCCACACAAGCCTTATTAGTTAGGTGACAATTACTCATGACCATTGAAAATCCACAGTCTCTGCAAGCGTACGCACCTGGAACTCCGCCTGGTTTAGATGGGTTTGAATATCCGGCTCCCAGGCACCCTGTCTATCTGCGTCAGGAAAGGTCGACGGATGTCGAAGAGTTGATGCCACTTGCTAGATCGGTAGCTAGACGGAGGTATGGTCGGGCCGCTCTTGGTCTAACTGAACCCGGAGACAAAATTCTGGTAATCACATATCCTCACCAGAATGAGGTGGTTTACCAGGCAGTGAGCAGAGCGCTACTGGAAGAAGGCGCATCCAGCGTCGACCGAATTGACGTCACTGACCTGGGTATGGAGGTCAAAACTTACAGTGCCGCCGAAGGATGGCGTGAAATCACCGATCGACTTCCTCCAATGGTTGAAAGCGGAGTCGAATTCAATGTTGCTGCTGCAACTCTTAAAAATTACCTTCAAGACCGCCCTGGTTACACTGCTGTGTTGGCCGGAGAGGCTGGACGACGCCACTGGAAGCGTGCAGCCGGGCAACGGGTTAAAAATAACTGGATGTACGCAACCTATGAAGACTTTATTTCCAGAGCCAATAGCTATCCGGACGAGCTCTGGAGAACAATCGACCTCAAGGTTGTTGAATCATTCAAAGATGCAGAAGAAATTCGCATTACCAGTCCTGAAGGTACTGATATCGGATGGAAGGTGACCGCTGAGCAAGCTGACCTCTGGCAACAGGGAGCTTTCCAGTCTGGACACATCATTGGATCAACTATCCAGGGAATTCGCTTTGGCCACCCTGTAGAAACCTTTGTCAAGCAGGCTGACTCGTTGTATCAGACTCTCAATGGTGTAGTGGCTGGAGTTAGTAACCACACCGGATATTTTCCTCACATTGAAGTCCACATAGAGCGAGGTCAGATCGCCAAAATAGTTGGAGGAGGGCGATATGGGGAGCTATGGCGTGAGGTGGTAGAAAAATATAAGGATTACCACTACCCGGGGTTTCCATATCCCGGATGGCATTACTTTAATGATGCTTCAATTGGGACGAATCCCAAGAGCTACCGCCAAATAGAAACTCTCTGGAATTATAACGACTCTTGGACCAACCTACCGGAAAGGGCACAGGCCGGAGTGATTCACTTTGGCTTCGGAGCTGAGCACTGGGATCAAACCTTCTTGAGCTACGCTAAGGAAAACCGTCTCCCAACCATGCACTTTCCTCATGTCCACAATGTTTTTGCCACCTACAAAATCAAAAAGAGGAGCACCGGCGAATGGTATACCCTCATTGAGAAAGGCCGATTAAAGATCCTTGACGAACCAGATGTGGTTCGCTTGGCCTTGACCCTTGGGGATATAAAACTTCTTGAATATGACTGGATACCAGCAGTGCCTGGAATCAACTACCCCGGCGACTATATGAAAGATTACGCCAGTGACCCAATCTCCTGGATTAAAAGAGACCAAGAGGGTGAGTTTGCAGTGAATAGGGAGCTAAGGTGACCCAAAACCTGGTCACCGCTTCGCCAAAACAGGTTAATGGAGCCGAGCCTTTTTATGTAGCCACTGGAGATGAAATATCACTGTTTGAGGCCGCTTATTCCGACAGAACTCCAGTACTGCTCAAAGGGCCTACAGGAACCGGGAAAACCCGGTTCCTTGAGTATATGGCATACAGGCTGTCTGCGACAGGCGGGGAAAATATTCCCTTGAGTACTGTTAGCTGCCAGGAGGACCTTACCGCGTCCGATCTGTTAGGAAGATTTATCCTTGAATCCAATGGGACAAGATGGGTGGACGGACCGCTAACCAACTCAGTCCGAAATGGCGGGATTTGCTATTTGGATGAAGTGGTGGAGGCCCGTAAAGATGTGATGGTAGTCGTCCATTCTCTGACTGATCATAGGCGAATGCTTCCAATTGCAAAATTAGATACTGTAATTGAAGCCCATCCGTCTTTTTTATTGGCTATTTCATATAACCCCGGCTATCAAACCAGTATCAAAGATTTGAAGCACTCCACCCGTCAACGGTTTATAGCTATTGATTTTTCCTACCCACCCCAGGAGGTCGAGCGCGAAATACTTGTCAAAGAAGGTGGCGCTTCACAAGAAGATGCTGAACGATTGAGTTCTCTGGCAGTAAGACTTCGTAATTTAAATCAGGATTATCTTGTGGAAGGTCCCAGCACTAGACTACTGATTTATGCGGCGCGTCTAATACAGCGCGGCATTCCCAGGTACCGTGCCTGTATGGCTGCGGTAGCTGATGTAGTTACCGACGATTACGTTACTCGCCAGGCGATCAGCGAAGTAATCACGACTTACTTCGAAGACACTGATACTAGGTTATAATTGCGGATCCAAATGGCAAGTACCATATTCGATTGCACTGAACTCAGACTCGAAGCTTATGAGATGTATTTCAAAGCTCTCACTGGAGCCAATATAACCATAGAGGAGTTCGAGCCAGAGACGAAGTTTCCATTTCCGGACACTCCGACAACTCTTCGTTTACCTAGGTGCGTAGAGAAGTTAGCCAAGCCGATTTTTTTCCAAATCGCGCTAGCTCACAGAGCCCAACGAATAACGACATCAACCTTTAAAGTAGATGTTTTACCGATAGTAGACAGCGAAAAACTCGCAAAACTTGATGATGAGGTGAATGGATTCGCCGAGTCTCCTCTGGAACTATTTTTTCGGTGTTTTGCCGACAAGCATTTAGCACAGTTTATTTATCAGTGTCTGGACGATATGAAAATCGATCTAAACCTGCCACATTATTACCCAGGATTGACCGGCAAACTGGGCAAGGTCATTAAAGCGTCGTTATCTGACCGGCCGGTGTTGACGGGTATGGTGCCGAAAGCTGCCGCAATGGAACTGCTTCTTCAGGCTAGCCTGGGCCACAGGTATTCATCGTTGCCGTATCCTATTGTTGAAGCTGGATCGGAGATATATGCGATTATCGATACCATCAGCTTTTTTGATATCAGCCAACAATCGGTGCTTGAGGCGACCGTCAGAATCTATAGCTGCATTAATGCGCTTCCAAGCCTGGGAAAACTCACCGGATTTGACAATTTGGCTGACATCACTGCCAATCCCCGACGAGTAAAGAATTTATGGCCCAACCCTTGGCCGGAGTCTGCCAGGGCGCGTATTGAAGGCGATGATATTTTAGACGTTACCATTCCTCAAGTCGCATATCGCGGTTCAATTGAGGCACTGTTAGCAAGCGCACCGGCAGCAGCTGGTCCAGATCATCAAGCGCTCTACCGTCTCTCCAAATTGTCCAATTTTTCAGACTCAGAACCTGATCTCGGTAGTAGGCCAAAGATGGATGGGCCGCCAGAACCCCTCCCACACGAACACCACGATCTCGCCAGAGAACTCCACCATCACGAAGAAGGAGAGCTTCACCATAAGGGAGGCAATTCCTACCTTTATCCAGAGTGGGACGTGTATCAACAACGATACAGAAAAAACTGGTGCAGGGTGATAGAAGAGAAACCTTTTGCAGCTACCGATGGTGAAAAGGTATCACTACAGGTCAGATATGCCAAGGAACTCAACCGGCTCAAGCGGGTGATGGAAATTCCAAACTCAAATGCGTTCACTGCTCAGCGACGGCGCTCCGGAGGACCTGACCTTGATTATGATGCAGCTGTTGATGCGATGATTGATCTCCGCAGCGGGATGGAACCATCAGAGAACATTTATATAGATCTAGTTCGGAAAAAACGTGACGTCGCAATATTAATACTGATTGATATAAGCGCATCAACTGCTGAAAGAGTTGAAAATGCGGAGCCAATTCTCCTTGACCTTTCGGGTCTTCCCAGTCAGCAAGTTAAGGAGAGACCACCGAGAATACTCGATTTAGAAATCATAAGTTCACTGCTATGCAGCAATGCGCTGGAGGGAGTTGGAGATGCATTTAGCATCTGGGCCTTTTCGGGCACTGGGCGTGAACATGTGATGCTCAGCGAGATCAAACCCTTCAATCAGTCAATGTCCGGAGTTGTAGTTTCAAGAGCTGCGGCACTAAAACCGGTACATGCGACAAGATTAGGAACAGCAGTCAGACATTGTGGAAAAGTCTTAGGTAAAATCCAAGCAGAAACAAAACTTCTATTGGTACTTACAGACGGACGCCCCTACGATACCGACTACGGAACCTCATATGGAGAGACTGAATCTCAGTCATATGCGATCGCTGACAGTGATATGGCTTTCAAGGAAATAATGGAAATGGCAATAGACCCATATGTTCTTACCATAGATGCGCAAGGAGAACAGTACATATCACAGTTCAAAAATGTCCAAGTTGACCTCTTAAAAGATGTAAGCCAACTACCAGAAAGGCTGCTGAAGCTTTATTTGAACCTGGTTATCGGCCAGCAAAGCTACAAAAGTCGTGTCCGAACCGCCGCATCTAATCAAAACCTCTTGCAGAAAGTTGTAGGGAAAACAAGCGTATGATAAGTCATCTGGTTTCCGGACTTACCAACCTGGCAACAGCGTCAACCTTCCTGTTGCTGCTTTTTGGAATGGTAATCGGGATGTTCATGGGAATGCTCCCTGGGCTCGGGGTAGTACTTGTTCTTAGTCTGATGTTACCGTTCGTACGACATATGTCAGTGTTGGACGCCATCTCAATGATGCTGGCCACGCAAGCGGGAGTATATTTCGCTGCTTCAATTACTGCAATTGTCTTGAATTCTCCCGGAGCACCAGAGTCATACCCCACCACATTAGACGGGTATCCGATGGCCAAAAGGGGAGAGGCCGGAAAGGCGTTAGCAATATCGGCCACCTCTACCTGGCTTGGCGGCTGGGTTGCATGTGTATTTTTTGTCATCTTCATACAGTTCGCAGGACCGCTAAATAAAATATTCCATCCACCGGAATACATGGCAATCATCATCCTGGCCATTGTACTGATAGCTCAGACCGGGTCGATTCCGCTTACCAAGGTATTTATTTCTGGTCTGCTGGGCCTGATGCTTTCCTTTGTTGGAAGCGATCCGGTAACCGGAGTGGAACGATTCACCATGGGATTGCCCACCCTGTACAGCGGAATTGGAATCGTACCATTTGCTCTTGGAGTCTTTGCAATCACTCAGATGATAAAAATGTTTGGAAGTGGAAGATCCGTAGCCAGCTTCGATTCTGCTCAGCTTGGCGAGGGCTTTCACGCCCAAGTCCGAATGGGAATAGCTGAGACTTTCAAGAATTGGTATCACGTTCTAAGGTCCTCAATTATTGCGGTCTTTTTAGGGTTAGTCCCTGGAATAGGTGGATTTACCGCGAACTTTATCTCATACGGAGTTGGGCAGAGGGTTTCAAAGGACGGCAAGAAATTTGGTACCGGAGTCACTGCAGGATTAATTTCTGCGGAAGGCTCCTCTCTGTCAAAAGAGGTCGGATCGATTATTCCAGCAGTTGCCCTCGGACTTCCGTCAGGACTGGGTATGGTGATCTTTTTGGCAGCCCTAACAATACTTGGTTTGGAACCTGGTCCGACGCTTCTGAATACTACTCCCAGCTTGTCATATTCAATGATGTGGGTGATGGCGATTGCCGGATTTCTGTCTTGCTTATTGGGTCTGTTTCTTGCTCCTCAGCTTTCAAAAATAACCAAGGTAAAGGGTCCATTTATTTTTCCTTTCATCATTGCGCTTTCCGTCCTTGGCAGCTTTGCTTCCGCAACTACATTGACCGGTGTGTACCTTCTGGTTTTGTTTGGAATAATTGGAGTGATCTTTAGGGACCTTGGGTACTCCGTAGCTGCTGCTTCTATCGGATTGGTACTTGGTGGTACCTTTGACGATAACGTTCATTTGACCTTTTCCCTTTATGGATGGGATTTCCTCTATAAAAGTCCACTTGCAGATGTCTTTTTAGCAATTGCAATTTACCTAATAATTTCGGCAGGAAGGCGCTGGAGTAAGACAAGGGCTGAGCGAGTAGCCCAAGAACTCAAGCACCCGTTGATGGAATGGATATTCGACGCATCCATGCTGGTATTTTCTATCGTGTATTTGATAGTCGGTACTGGTTATCCAACTCAGGCTGGCGAGATTCCGGTAATTGTGGCAGCGCTTGCCATCCTTGCATCTGGTTACAGATTGATTGGTGATTTTCGAACCTGGTTGAAAATCCGCAATCTCGACTACGACTCAGCGGAAGCAGAGCTTTCCCACCTTCACCATATTGACACGACACCTGCCCCGGATACTCAGGGCGAGGCGCAGGTAGCCGTGATGACAAGAGCCGAGGAGGAAAGTGAGCCTAAGTCGAAAGTGGATCGCAGAAAACGCAATATGCGTGAACTCGCTGCCATCGGATGGTTCGTAGGTTTCGCAATTGCGGCATTCATATTAGGATTCGAAATTGGGATTCCATTGATTACCATTATCTATTCTTTGGTAATCAAGGAATTCACCAGTGTTCGAAGGCGTATCATCTTTACAATAAGTGCGGCACTCGCTACTGGAATAATTTCATATGGCTTCGTGCAGTTATTCCACCTTACCTTTCATGGGATGATATAAGTGAGGCAGCCCTGGGTTGCCCAGATATGGCCTTTGGCCATCAATAGGGGGGGTGTTGTGGGGATCAGCGAAATTCGTTAGAAACTTGTAATTTACGTAAACTTTGAAAAGAAATCGGTAGGAGAAAATGAAAACAATTAATCTCAGTAAAATCAAGCTCCGTAAAAGGGTCTCTGTAATGGGGATTGGAGTAGCAGCAGCTGGAATGCTATTGGCTGCATGTGGATCAGGAAGTACAACTTCATCAAGTACATCCAGCACAAGTTCCGGGTCAACTGCCACTACATCAGCTACAGCTGCTGCGGCGGCATATTTCAAGGGCAAGACCATAACACTTATCGCTCCAGACAATCCTGGCGGTGACTTTGATCTCTATGCTCGTATTGTTGCGCCGGCACTTGGAAAGTATCTAGGGGCCACAGTAAATGTTGAAAATGTAAACGGTGGTGGTACCGTGGTCGGCACCAACCAAATGGCGGCAGCATCACCCAACGGGCTTACACTCGGAGTTGTCAATTTCGGTGGCGACGAGGCCAGCCTTATCGAAAAGAAAACCGGTCAAAACTTCAACCTGGCCAAACTGAGCTACATTGGTCAGCCGGGATCTTCACCCAGCGTGTTCATAACTCAACCCAATTCTGGATTTAGTTCATTTAAGCAACTCCTGAGCGTAAAGACTCCTATCAAGGTTGTCGACGTACGAAATGGTACTGGAGACATGATGAACAGGGTGGTCCTTGGGGCATTTAATATACCGCACACCTTCATCACAGGGTTTACGTCGGTAAGTGCCCTCAAACAAGGGTTCCTGGCTGGAGATGGACAGTTCGCCTTTGAAAATCTGCCACCATTCCGGTCCATGCTGGATGGCGGACAGGCCAAGGCACTTCTAACCACGTTTGAGCCGACACTACCTACGCTTAAAAAAGCGGTAGGTTCCGCGATCACGCTAAGTCAAGCTCTTAAGCTTACCACGCTAACCTCTGCTCAATCTGCTGCAGTCAAAGAGGCCTTGGCACTGAGTAACGTGACATTTGACTTTGCAGGTCCTGCTGGAATTCCGAGTGCACGACTCGCCGTTTTGCGTGAAGCCTTCAAAAAGGCTCTGGCTGACCCGAGCACTATTGCCGCTGCCAATAAGGAAGGGGAGCCGCTTAGCTACACCAGTGGCGCCACTGTGACATCGGAAATTCAGACCGCCATATCTCAGGCCTCCACAATCTCTACCTATGTAAATGGTTAGGATTCACTAGGAACATAGTTCCTTCTGATAATGTGCCGGTCAAAAGGGCACCCCAGACGGGGTGCCCTTTTTTATTGACTTAAACCGGTTCAATAAACGAATTAACGATAAATCCGATCAGATTAGTCAGGAATTCAAAATCTTATGGTAGAGTAGATAAATACCAAATCAAAAGGGGGTCGTA
>JAKBSX010000039.1:0-5888 GCA_021844725.1 Actinomycetes bacterium
TTGGGGGGTCACAGGACGTAGAGGGACACTGCAGCAAAAGCCTGTTAGGGCTGAGCACAGCGGCCCAGCGAAGCGTCAACTCTCTGAAGGGCTAGTGGCGTGAGCTGCTGGTTCTTCATGAATCCTCTCCCTCTAGGGAGAGGGGAGGTCAATGTGGTTCCCTTGGGCCTGGGCGGGTATAGAGGAAACAAGATATTATTGATTTTTTGGCTATCTCACCGGGCTTAGGTGAGTTCATGCGAGGTAGCGAAACAAGCCTGCTTTGACAGCTTAGAACCAGACTGTTGTGCACCTGGTGCCTGGCAGATAGTAAGAAAATGATAAAGCCGTCAACCCGCACATCGCATAGGTGGACCATGGGCGCAATGTATTAGAATAACCTCAGATGCAAACCTCAAGAACTTCTGCTTTGTCGATCACCGTCTCATGCATCGACTACCTCCGATCCACCTACGTACCGCGTATCGTCAAACAGCTTTGCAACCCAATGGTTGTAGGGATAGGTCGACGACGGGAGAAACATAAGCGCCCATCTTCGGGCCAAGATGCCACTTGTCCAACGGCCGGGGAGACTTGGGTGGATAGAGCAGGGATCATCGGGCCAGGGAATATAAATGGAAGCAGTAGTCGCACTGGCAATCATGTGGAAAGAATGATTCCAAGGTGTTCACAACTCCAATCCTGCTTACCGGCAGCTACGATTGGGCTGGGACCGGATGGCTATGGTCGTGGTGCGGGGGCATTGGAGCATGAAGCCGCACAAATGGATGACATAGAATCGCTGTTTCCAATTATTACAGGGAGGATCGCGTCATGAGGGTGCTGACAGGGGACAACGGGAGCCGAAAGCTGTCCTCGGGAGTTTCCCCACTGACTAGACCTACAACAGCGAGGGTCAGGAAATCAATATTCGACATAATTTGGTCTCGAGCCGGGATAGAGGGCAGTAGGTTTCTTGATCTGTTTGCCGGTACTGGAGCGATGGGGATAGAGGCATTATCCAGGGGTGCCGAAGAGGTATTTTTCGTGGATAATTCACGAGTGGCTATTAACGTCGTCAAGGATAATTTGAAGGCTCTTCAGATCGCACCTTCGCGTTTTAGGGTCGTTTTATCTGATTATGAAAGTTTTTTGCAAAGTTACGACGGCAAAGAGTTCGATGTAGCATTGCTTGACCCTCCTTATTCGTTTGACGATTGGCCAAGACTAGCCGAACTGGTTCCGTCTGCTATTTTGGTCTGTGAGAGTGATAGATCAATTGAAGTTCCAGCAGGTATTAAAAAGATCTTAGAGAGGAAGTACGGAACCACCCGTGTTACTCTAGTTGCCAAAAATAGTCGAGTCTAGCAAAGAAAGGTCCTGTGAGATCGTTGAAGGTAGCACTATTCCCAGGTTCGTTTGATCCTTTTCACAATGGGCATCTGGAGATTGTGGAGAGGGCTTCGCGGTTGTTCGATAAGATCGTCGTTGCGGCGATGCGAAACCCCCAGAAGGCTGGTCCTCTGTTTTCACTTGAGGAACGACAGAAATTGATCGAGATGAGTGTGGCCCATATTCCTAACGTGGAAATAGTGAGTCTATCTACGCTGGTGGTGACCCTGGCTAATGAATTGGGTGCCTCTGTGATTATTCGGGGCCTTCGAGCTGTGTCTGATTTCGAAAATGAACTCCAGATGGCGCAGATGAATCGGGAACTGTCGGGGATTGATACCGTATTTATTCCCACTAGTGCTGAATTTTCGTTTCTGGCCTCTCGCCTTTTGCGTGAAGTTGCAGCTTACGGCGGAGATGTTACTTCAATGGTGCCAGGTCCTATTGCTGTAGCCTTTGCTTCAAAAGTTGGGTAAGTTGTATATTGGCGGGTATTTGTAATTAGGTTACATTAGGCGGATCAGTGAGCGATAACGATTATCCAGAGCAAAGGATTTCCCTCGAAGAGGCATTGGCTGCTATTGCTGATCTCCTAGAGAATGCAAAGGCGATGCCCCTTTCTGCCTCAGTGCTGGTCCAGAGGGATGAACTACTGTTCCTTGTGGATGCTGCCCTTGAAGCGATCCCCAGGGAGATTAGGCAAGCTCAGATGGTGTTGCGCGAGCGGCATGAGATTGCAGAGAAGGCTCATTTTGAAGCCGATGAGATTATTCAAGCAGCAACTTCCAAAGCCGAACGACTGGTCTCACGAACTGAAATTGTACGTCAAGCTAATCAGACAGCAGCCCGCATGATACAAGATGCAAAAGAGGAGGCAGCAAGGTTGAAGTATGCTGCTGAGGATTTTGTTGATCAGAAATTGGCTGGGTTTGAGATTGCTTTGGAATCTATAGCAAAATCAGTTAAAGCTGGCAGGGCAAAGTTGGCTTCGCAATTGGGCCAGTCTTTTGATCCAAAGGATCCTCTAGGGGAGTTGGAGTTGGAAGATGATGTCGAAGACAACCAATCATTTTTTGACCAGGATTATCGATGAATACTAAGCACGCATTTTCGCTGGGGGTAACCCATATAAGCAAAGATCCAGGTTCCACGTTGAGTTTTGATCTGGTCGGATATATTGATGACCTTAAGGTGGGTTCATCCTATGTGGGCCGAAATACCGAGATTGAGGTTTCAGGAATTGCTGAAGCGGTACATGGGGGAATTTTGATATCAGGTCACATAGTGACTAGCTGGGGTGGGGAGTGCAGACGTTGTCTTGAGGACGCTTCCGGAAGGATAGACGTGTCTGTCAGAGAACTCTTTGAAAGGCAGGATAAGGATTCAGGTCCAAGTCTCGATACCGATACATATCGATACGTTGGCGAGGTTCTGGATCTACGGGATATGGTCAAGGATCAGGTGCTGTTGGAACTCCCTATTGCACCTCTATGTAAAACTGAATGTCGCGGCCTTTGCGTACATTGCGGGGTGAATTTAAACCAGGCTCAATGTGACTGCGAATTGTCGATCAGGGATCCGAGGTGGAATGTTCTTGACGCTTTATTGGATAAAGACCGATAGGATATAACTCTGAATTTTGCTTATTATGTAAACCGGTTTTAATCGGCCTGCATAAGGTTGATTACACCTAAACTGTGCTGGTTAATTTGTAAAAATAATTTGGATTTTTGAGAGCGAGTAAAAATGGCTGTTCCTAAGAGGAAAACTTCCAAGGCGAAGACCAGGTCTAAAAGAGCTTCCGCCTGGTCGCTAAAGCTTCCGGCGCGCAGTGTCTGCCCTCAATGCAATGCGTCGAAGCAACCTCATGTTGTCTGTCCGGCATGTGGATGGTACCACGGCCGTCAGGCAGTTGAAGTAGGCTAATCGTGCTCCCTATTGCGCTCGACGTGGAGGGTGGAGATAACGCTCCAGGGGTTGTTATCGAAGGTGCTCGCAGGGCTCGTGACGAGCTGGGAGTTCCAATCCTTATGGTTGGACGATCAGAGACCCTGGCTAGCCTAGGAGATTTTGAGCAATTTGAGGTGACCGAAGTCATTGCAATGGACGAAGATCCTGCCTCATCGGTCCGCTCTAAGCGTGATTCTTCTTTAGTCAGATGCGCTGAGTTGGTTAGAGATAAGCGTGCCTCAGCTACTATTTCTGCAGGGAATACTGGAGCTGCCATGGCGTCAGCGTTGCTAAAAATGGGAAGATTGCACGGTGTGGCCCGTCCTGCTATCGCCACTACTATTCCAGTGCCGGGCTCAACTCCCACGGTTCTTTTGGATTCTGGGGCAAATTCTGAATGCCTTCCCTCCTGGTTAGTCCAATTCGGCCAAATGGGGGCTGTGTTTTCCAGGGAGGCTTTTGATATTCCTGATCCCAAGGTCGGGATCATGTCGATAGGTGAAGAAAAGTCGAAAGGAAATTCCTTAGTCAAAGAGGCACATCAACTTCTGGAAAAAGCACCGGGAATCAATTTCATTGGCAACGTGGAAGGCCGTGACGTAATGTCGAGTAGCGTCGACGTCGTAGTGACCGATGGCTTTACTGGCAATGTGGTGCTAAAGACTTTAGAGGGCGCTGTAAAGGCTATGGGTAAAGCTGTAGTTGATGCACTGAAGCGGGGAGATGACGGTAACAACGTATTTGAGTTGTCCATACCGAAGTTGCTCGGCCTGTGGTCTGAACTTGACCCAGACTCCTACGGAGGGGCAATGCTGCTTGGAGTTAACGGCGTAAGTGTGATATCTCACGGCTCATCGTCATCTAATGCAATTTTCCATGCAATTCGAACCACTTCTGTTTTAGTGGAACATGGTTTGATCGACAAGCTAGCTGGGGCGTTGATCCCAGCACAATAGGTTGTGCCGAAGTTGTGCAATTACATCGATCTGATGCGGTCGAGTCAGATTAGCTTGTTGCTCAGATATGAAATTATTAGCAAATAGTCCTTAGTCGAAAGTCTGGAGTTCAATTGGACCGAAGTCAAGTTTTTGAAATTATTCGTGATCATCTGGCGGATATATTAGAGATAGATCCGTCCCGGATTAGCGAAACCAGTTCATTTACTGAGGATCTCAATGCCGATTCTCTTGCTTTGATTGAATTAGTTGAAGCTATTGAAGAAGAATTTTCTTCCCAGGGTAACCAATTCCGAATTGAAGATGAAGATCTTGAAGAGTTGAAGACGGTCCGTGACTCAGTTGACTATGTGGTGGAGAAACTCAATCTGGAGACTTGAGGGCAGTTATGTGTCAAGCCTGTTTGAGCTTAGCCAACGCCATAACGTTTTCTATAAATGCAAAAGCCTAAGTGGAGGTTGTTCGGCTGTTTAATGCGTATTTAGAAACACTTGGTCTTTCTGGTCTGACCGGAGATGGTTTGCAGCGTGCTTTGACACACAGGTCTTATTGCGCAGAGCATCCAGGGGTGGAGTCTAACGAACGACTTGAATTCTTGGGCGATTCAATTTTGGGAGCCGTGGTTGGAAAATATGTTTTTGATAGGTTTCCCTCGTTTGAAGAAGGTCAACTCACTAAGTTGCGAGCGTCAGTGGTAAGCACTGAAAATTTGTCTAAAGTGTCTCGTGAGTTAGGCCTTGGTGAGCTGCTCCGTCTCGGTAGAGGCGAGGAACTGTCCGGAGGAAGAGAGAAGAATTCAATTTTGGCTGACGCCTTTGAGGCTGTGGTTGGCGAAATATATTTAGAGTTCGGCTTTAGTGCGGCCGAGCAGTTCGTGGTAAAAGTATTAGCTCCAAAGATTGAGCTCAATTCTCAAGGCCCTGGACACTTTGACTATAAATCCCGTTTGCAGGAGTACCTGGCACGTAACTCAATGAAGCCCCCGGTTTATGAGTTGAATTGGAGTGGCCCGGATCATTTGAGAAGCTTTGAAGCCGTGGTCTTGAGCGACGGGGTAGTTCTTGGAGCGGGGATTGGCAGCTCAAAAAAGCTGGCTGAGCAACAGGCTGCCCAAACCGCGCTGGAAATGTTATCTGGCACTGAACTCGATGGGGACTCCTAGGAAACGCCCAATGCCGGAATTGCCTGAAATTGAGACACTTAGGAGAGATCTTTGTGGTTCTATTCTGAATAAGCAGATTGATTTAGTGGTCGTCACCTCTCCCAGATCAATTCGCCATCATCGTGAAGTGAGCCAGTTCGTTAACCCGTTGTTGAACGGGCGGATTGAAGACGTGCTCCGTAAGGGCAAATACCTGATATTTGTAGTGATAAAGGATTCAGCTACCATATCATTGGTCGCTCACATGGGAATGAGTGGACAGCTTCAGGTTGTCGAAGTTGGCGCACCCCTTGCAAAGCATTCCCATATTGAGATCGGATTTACCGACGGTTTAAGGCTAGTATTTGTTGACCCCAGAACCTTTGGGCAGATGTATGTGGATAAGCTTGGAGAGGCTGATGTTCCGCCATCACTTACCAAGCTAGGACCTGATCCTTTAGTCAGATCGG
>JAKBSX010000039.1:5898-11068 GCA_021844725.1 Actinomycetes bacterium
ATTTGAAGATCCAGAAGAAATACTGGAGTCATTGAAAGGATTCCGAAGAAGCTCCATAGGAGTGAAATGGTTGCTGCTGGATCAATCGAAGATTTGCGGCATAGGAAATATGTATGCCGATGAAATCCTATTTCGATCCAGGATTAGATTTGATAGACCCGGGAAATCTCTGGATGATTTATCTCTGGAAAATATTCGAAATAGTATCACAATGGTGCTAGGTGAGGCTATTCTCGCCAGAGGTTCGACGCTGAAAGATCTCCAATATAGAGATCTTTACGGTCGGACTGGCCAATTCCAAAACTCACACTATGTATACGGGCGTGAAGGACAGCCTTGCCGAATATGCAGCGGGAAAATAGTCAGAATATTTTCCAAAGGACGTTCTTCGTTCTTTTGTGATATCTGTCAGAAGTAATATATGGCTAGTCTGTTTTTGCCGCAGCTGAAGTTTGTATCGGTCCGATAAGGAGATTCTGGGTGTATTTGCGTTCCCTAGTCATTAAAGGATTCAAGTCATTCGCGGATCCGGTGACAATAGATCTTTCTCCAGGTGTTTCCGTAATTGTTGGCCCTAACGGTTCGGGGAAATCCAACATCGTGGACGCAATTGCGTGGGTCCTGGGAGCTCAGGGACCAAAGATGGTGCGTTCTGCCAAAATGGATGAGGTGATATTTGCCGGAACAGCTAAACGGGGCGCTTTGGGTCGGGCAGAGGTTTCAATTGTGATTGACAATTCTGACCAAAAGGTAAAGCTGGATCTAGCTGAAATTACCATCACTCGAACTCTGTTTCGATCAGGTGAAAGTGAATACGCCCTAAATGGAAATGCCTGCCGACTGATCGATCTTCAGGAGCTTTTATCTGACGCAGGAGTGGGAAGACAGCAGCACGTGATCATATCGCAAGGGCAGCTGGATACCATCTTGAATGCCAGGCCTGAAGAGCGGAGGGCCGTCATTGAGGACGCGGCAGGTATAACCAAGTTCAAGAGAAGAAGGGAGCGGACCGAACGACGATTGGATGCCATAGAGGGCGACCTGGTGAGAGCATCAGATTTGGTTCAGGAAGTTCGACGGCAGATGAGGCCCTTGGCCCAGCAAGCGCAGAAGGCCAAAAGGCAACTGGAGCTTCGGGACCGCATATCGCTTCTGAAGCGTTACATAGCTGGCGCAGAGTACAAATCCCTGACGCTTGCTGCAGAAGCATTATCGAAAGATCAGACCGACCATGAAGTGGCTTTGTTGGAAATTCAAAATTCCATGTCTCAGGTCAATTCTGTTTTAGCTGATCTTGAAGGTCGTCAGACTGGAACTATTGGTGATGGCCTGGTGGATATGATCTCAAGTTCTGAGACTTTGGTTGAACGATATAAGTCGGTAATGGAGTTGGCTCAGCAAAAGATCCAAGTTAACAGACAAAGGATTGAATCATCGGATCGGACTGGGATTGTTGAGTCTCTTGTCAATGAACAAAAGAGCCTAATAGCCGAGTTGGCCCAGATTGAGCAGGATATTGTGGATTTGGGGCCCAAGCTGGCGCTTCTTGAGAGTGAGGAGTCGGAGCTTTCTGAAGTTCAAGTAGGTCAGATTTCTGAGAGAATACAGGAGTTGTCCCAAAAAATAAATGAGGCTAATTCTACTAAGGCAATACTACTTTCGCGGCAAAGCTCGAGCAGGGAAACCCTGAACCGGGTTAATCAGCAGAATCAGGCATTAAAGTCCCGGAAATCCCGATTGCAGGATCAGCTCGAAGCTAAAACTAGCGAGCTCATCGAAGTTGAGGCCAGAATAGGTTCAATTACCGCGGAATATGAGTTACTAGAGAAAAAGTCGGTTGAGCTGAACGCCCGGAAAAAAGGGCTTGAAGAACAACTTAAAGCTAGAGAAAACTCCCATTCCGAACTTGGACTTGAAGTTAGTTCACTGGTGGCAAAAGTAGCAGCCTTCCAGGCAGCCATCGAAGAAGGCAGGTCAAGGACTCAGGCCCAGGCGCTGAAGGAAATCAAGGGTTGCCTAGGGGCTCTGGTTGATTTGATCGAAGTCGAAGACGGCTATGAGCGTGCATTTGCTGCCAGCGTTAAAGACCTTACCGAGGCTGTACTTGCTCGTGACACTGAGGCAGCAATAGCGGGCTTAAAAGAGCTTGTTTCAGAAAGCTTGGACGGTTCCGTGGTGGCCTTATCTTCGGTTTCTTACGAGTCTTCTTATATTGACTATATTGACTCTGACAAGGTAAAACCGATGAGACCGGTTGTTAAGACCAGAGACTCATATTTGGCTGAATTTATGGATAAAGTTCTTAGTAATACCTATGTGGTTACAGGCTCAATCGATGAAGCAATAGATCTTTATCGAAAGTTTCCCGGGTTGGTATTTGTTACTCCCCAGGGAGAACGGCTTTCAAGTGACGGATTCAGAACTGCCTCTCGACCTATGAAGGCCACCGGACTTGCGCTGGATCGAGCAAGAATTGACCTGCAGCAGCTGGAAGTCACTTTGTCAAGGTCTGAAGATGAACTTTCGAGTCTCACTAAAGAGTTTAAAGCACATTCTCAGCTTGCTGCTCAGGTGGACTTACAGCTCGCTAACCTCAAGACAGAACTGAACCGATTAGAGGCGCTGCCCGAGCGTCTTAGAAGTGATATAAAAATGGGACAAGATGAGCTGGCAAACCTCGACCTTGAACAGCAGGATCTGATCGTCCGTGAATCGAAGTCATTGGAAGAGTTGGATTCATGCCTGCCCGAATTGGAGCAACTCACTGTAGGTCTAGCTGAGCTAGAAAAGGAGATGGCGGACTGTCGGGGCAGGGTGAATCAGATCCATTTAAGCAGGCGGGATTTCGATTCGAGAAAGTCTGGTTTAGAGATAGAAGCTGTCAGACTAGAGCAGAGGCGACTCGGCCTCCAGAGAACGCTTGACTCTTTAAATCAGAGGCTCTCTAAAGAACTCGAGCTGGATGCGGCTATGAAGCAAGAACGGGAAATACTTGAACGTGAATTGATTGGTTTGAAATACCTGGTATTAATTGCAGGCGAGGGTCAGCAAACGGCAGCAGCCATTTCCAGCTCCTTGAAAGGGGAGCGCTCCAGATTATTGACTGAGGCCCAGCATAGGCTCGATCAGCTTGCTGAGGCGAGATCAAGGAGATCACGTCTGGAAAAGGATCTGGAGCTGAAAAGAGAGTCAATGCAGTTGATGGCGATCAGGAAATCCGAAGCCAAAATTCGAATGGAGACTTTGGGAGAAAGAATTCGGCGGGAGTTGGGCATCGAGGTAGAAATAGCAATCTCCACCCCTATACCTGAAGGTATAAATCCAACTCAGGCAGAGTCAATTCTTTCCTCCCTTGAGGCCGAACTCGCTGGTCTTGGTGCAGTGAATGAGTTAGCAGAGATTGAATTGTCTGAGTTGACCGAACGGTCCCAATTTCTTGAGTCACAACTGGAAGATGTCAAAGCGTCCAGGCGTGAACTGGTAAAAGTAATTCGCGCGATTGACAGTGAAATGCTGACAGTATTTGAGCAAGCTTTTAGCGACGTCTCCACAAAGTTTGCAGCCTTGTTTGAAGGACTTTTCCCGGGAGGAAGAGGCTCAATCGTCCTTTCCGACCCCCTTAACCCCTTGGAGTCGGGACTGGAAATCGAGGTTAGCCTGCCAGGTAAAAGAGTGAAGCGTCTGTCTTTACTGTCAGGTGGAGAGAGATCGTTAGTTGCGCTTGCTTTTCTGTTTGCAATCTTTGAATCCCGGCCATCGCCGTTCTATATTCTGGATGAGGTTGAAGCGGCTCTAGATGACATCAACCTTAATAGGTTTCTTCGTCTTATTGCCTCATTTGGCAAACGTGCGCAGCTATTAGTAATTTCACACCAGAAGCGGACTATGGAAGTAGCTGACCTACTCTACGGTGTTACGATGCAGGAGGGCGGTTCGACCAAAGTTGTGGCCCAGCGCATTTCCAGACAGCTTAGCGAAATAGGGTGATTACAAATACGTCGGGTTTGCTCCTCGGTGTTGTCTAGGCTGACTTAGCGATGATACCTGTACTTGCTGCTGTAATTGTTTTAGTGATAATTGGATCTACTTTTTTCTTGCGTGCCCGCAGGTCAAAGCTTCCTCAACTTCCAAAGACTCCTGAAAAATCTGTAGCTGAAACAGTTTCGGCTGACTCAAGTCTGGATATGGTTTCAGACAGGTTGGATGAGGCTCAAGCCGAACCTGGTGATTTGGTACGCGGCACCATCAAATCAAGGTCCGTCTTTTCCAACATAATTGGCAAAATTCGTAAGAGTAGTTCCTTGGACCAGCAGCTATGGGATGAACTTGAAGATACCCTTTTGCTAAGTGATCTAGGACTTTCTCTAACGGAAAGGGTAATCGAGGGAGCCAAAGCTGCTGTTGCCAAGAGTCAGAAGACTGACGGTGCTGCCATCATTGACGCCATACGTGAGCAGTTGAGGCTACTCTTTGTCGACGCTGAGCGCGAGCTAATTTATTCTGGAGTAACACCGACAGTATGGTTGATTGTCGGCGTGAACGGTGTGGGTAAGACGACATCGATAGGAAAATTGTCTTCCTTGGCCGCCGCTGATGGGAAAAAGGTAATTCTTGCAGCAGGCGATACTTTTAGGGCCGCTGCTGCGGACCAACTGCAGGGTTGGGCTGAACGTACCAGCTCGGATATCGTGCGGTCAGTTCCTGGAGCCGATCCATCCTCAGTTGTTTTTGACGCAATTCAAAAGGCTGCCTCGCGAAATTATGATTTGGTGATAGCGGACACCGCAGGCCGTCTGCATACAAAGTTCAACCTTATGGAGGAGCTCAAAAAGCTGAGGAGAATTGCTGATAAAGAACCAGGTCATTTATGTGAAGTTTTGCTGGTGCTTGATGCAACCACTGGACAGAATGGATTGATCCAAGCTCGGGAGTTCACGCAGGCCGCAAATTTGACCGGTGTCATCCTCACGAAGTTAGACGGTTCGGCTAAGGGCGGCATAGCTTTGGCGGTTGAAGCCGAATTAGGGGTTCCGATAAAATTGGTAGGAGTTGGGGAACGAGCTAGAGATCTGATCCCATTTTTATATCACTTCTAAGACGCTCGGGCAGCGCCTCTAATCGGTTCAGTTCTGTCTTGAGGTTAGCGAGCTGTAAGTCCACCTGAGCAGCA
>JAKBSX010000040.1 GCA_021844725.1 Actinomycetes bacterium
GGACAGCGAGCTGATATCTGGCATAGGTGAGGTTGTCGATGATATCGAAGTTTTCTGGACTCGCAAGGCGATCCCCGAGATCGTTGGGTCCACCAACGTATTCAAGTGGTTCAGGAACTCTCTTAGGGAAAGAAAACTCAGACCCGTCAGGGAACTTCATCATGATCCTGTTCGTTACGGGATCATGCTCTCCGTACTGCGTCTCAAGGAATTTCCGGGTTCGCCGCACCAGGAACTGACTAAGGAGTCGTTGCCAGTCCTCGCTGTACCTGGACTGCTCAAAAGCTGCAAGCGAGGTCAGGCGTCCGTTGGTTCGTTGAGCAAGTTTGATCTCACCGATATGTTCGATCAATCGTTCCGGCCGAATGCCCAGGTCCTGATCTTTCTCAATCTTGAGAGCAATCTGGCCTCCGATGTCGCGGTGATCTGCGTTATACATTGTGGCCGTGATGAGCACCAATTTGGAATCGTTCAATTGAATGTAGTCATGGATAACTTCCCAGTCGATTCTCGACCGATGCCGCAGGTTGTGAGATTCGTCAATCATCACGAGCTTGTAGCGCCGAAGGGAACTGAGCTCGCGCGACACCATGCTCAAACTTAGAACTTTACCAGGGATGTCATATGTCTGAAGGTACTCATCCCAGGTTTCGACCATATTCTTCGGGCAGAGGACAAGAACACTTTCCCCGGTTGTCGCTGCAATTGCCGATGCCGTCATGGTTTTACCGAGACCCACAACATCGCCAATGATGACGAGTCCTTGGCGTTCAAGGATTCGGCATGCGACTCGAACTGCACTTTCTTGGTGAGGCAGTAACACATTTCGAAACTGTATAGGGATATCCAGATTTATGCCACTTCGAGCATCATGTGAGAGTTCGTAGGCGATTTTGAGATGAACGAGTCGAGGATTAGGTGGAATCTCTCGAGCCCAGGAATTCTCGATAACTTCAATCAAAAGATTTGTAATATCGATTGAGTACTCATCGTTCCAATGATTGTCGAACCAGTCAGCAAGCATCCAAGTCGTTGCATCATCAGTCTCTTCAAGATTGAGTTCACCCTGGCCGCTCAACCCTGCGGAGGTCAAATTTGATGATCCAATCGTTGCTTGGAACCCCTTAAGTCCCGTCGCGGCATGGCAAACGTACAACTTTGCATGTAGTGGTGTTCGGGCTGCAAATTTAACTGCAACTCGTCCCAACTGAAGGTCTTCCTTGAGATGCCTAAGTCCCGCTAGGTCATTATTTGTGGGGGCACCCCATGTCAACTGGGTTGCGAACGCCGATACGGCTCGCTGTGCCATCAAGACTGCCTGTGGAAGGTCAATCCCATTTGTCGACCGATTCGAGAGTCGGTACTCGTTACGAATTTCACTTTCGCCAACTATCGCCATGCCAATCAGGAGGCGCACGCGTGGATTTTCGGATTCATGAGTTTCCATAGAAAGAATCGAATCTCGGATCCTGCGCCATCCACGCAGGTTGAAATAACCGACGCATACGTCAAGTTGCTTACACTCTGGAAGCGTCTCCTCGAGCCGCTGCTCAAGTGATACTTTCTGGTTGTCGATTATTCGACTCATCCTTGAAAGGTACCTCTCAAAATAGAAATTCCTTGGCGAGTTGCCTCTTTACAATTTGATTTGCCGACGAGGTATACCATGGATCTCAAAGGTGAGTCCGGTCCCATCTAGACCATGGAACATTTAGGGTCTTTAGCGCTGCCTGCACTTCTGGAGAGAACGCACCAGCTTTCACATCCTTGTGGTTTATCATGTGCTGACGGGCAACAAATGCTCCGCTTGCGAAAACTAGACTGATGATCACGATGCCCCTCCACTTTTCATATGACTTTACCCAGTTTACATTAAGGTTAAACGGGGAAGGGTAAATTCATATAAGTAGCGCTGTGATAGTAGGTAGGAATTGGAGGCTGATTGTTGGGGTGTCTACCGTAGACTAATTTAGTTGCGTGACAAGTTGTCTAGATCAAGCTTAGGCTCCAACCAAGAACGAAAAATGGGGTATTCAGAAGCGCTTTCAGGAAAAGCCCCCACTATACGAACGCGTCCTTGATTGTCTACTGTACACTTCTTGTACCAACACTCCACCAACAAATGCCACAGAAAAGACCGTTCTGATGGCTCTCCAGTTGATTGTAAATATTTTGCAATTTTTTCTATCTTGTCATTAGCATGATAGTTATTCAGTTGAGAGATCTTTTCAGACACCCCGTACTCATCTCCCTCAATTGGTGGAAGCGTATCCGGGTCTATTATGAAGACTAACTCGATCTCAAGTGGAACCGAATACCAAGATTTTTCTTTAGGTTTCCTTGCCCGTATTTCTTTCACTTGGCCGATCAATATAGATTCTGCTCCGCTGCCGTTGCGTTTGTCACGAAAACGTTCTCGCAATGGTTTAATTGCAACATCAAAACCATCAGGAAAGGCAAAACGACTCTTGCTTCGAGCAACTGCGTTTGCAAATTCGGCCTTATCATTGTCGTCGTGACAGCCGGGAATGGGGTTCCCTAAATGTGCCAACACAACTTTTTCCATAGTGGAACAGATATTAAGGTCAGCGAATTTATCTTTGCCAAGTCCAGGCAGAGGTGCGAAGCGCGCAGAATGACCGGCAGCAGCTTCGTTGCGAATGGGTCCACTGAGTTCAACAACTGGAGCCACTTGTACAAAAGGCCAGGGATCTCTTCCTCCATAAGAAGGCTTCCTAATATCACAAGTTTGCGTCACTACTACGATGAGGTCTTGGTTGACGATTGTTGCTCCAATGCCAATGGCACCTAGATCAGACGTAGGCTTGGTAAATGGATTGTCTCTGTCGGCTAGCCAAACAACTGGTCCACGAACTGTATCTCCCTGGCTCCAGGCTTGCATTAAGCGATCGGTTTCATTGACTAACTCGGCTTTCGGCCGCCAAACCTCCACAACTACCTCATAATAGATTTAAACTCACTGAATTTATCGTTGGAATTGGTACCCTCCGGAATTCCAACCCCAGAATCCATTTCCCTTAGCTCAGTAAGAGTTGGTTCCCTGGTATTTCCTGCCTTGGTGCCAGCAGAATACACTTCAGCTACCATAAATGCGTACAGAGAAACCCCTTTACTGTCAACCCTGAATAAGGCCGCTCTAGTGTCGTTTGGCCCTGTGGTCCCCAGGCTTGTTATCAGCTGGCGAATGTTACGAAGACGCGACTCACTTACAGGCGACAGATTCCCACCCTCAACCCAAAAGTGTACGGCCCTGCGAGTCACTCCAAATAACTGAGCTATTTGTTCCCAGGTCAAGCCTGTTGACTGTTTAAGGTCGCAGATTTGCTTCGAAAATTTCAAATCCGACGACTCGCTATCATGGGTCAGCGGGTCAGATAGCCACGAAAACTCCTCGCTCGTGAAGTCTTCTTGAGGGAAATAGCTAACTGGATCCAAACCTATAATGCTAAATGTATAGCTGCTCCTAATCACAAAGAATGTTTTTTCGACATCCGTATCAGTGCCTAACCATCCGGTTTGAGTTGTCGTTGAATTCATCTTGTTTTGTTCTTCAACAAACATTGCTCTTTGCTCCATGCTCTGACAAAAAATTGTCTGTGACTATTCCACGGAAAAACGCGTACGCGTATTCAGCAGCCCTTCGACTATCCGAGAGTGACTCATCAACTGAAAATGAAGATTTCTCCTCCGAGAAGACATCTATATCCAAAACCCAACTCTCCTCGTCAACGGCATCTACTCCTGGAACAATCACAGCGTTAGGCGGCAATTTACCCCAGCTGGCCTTGAGCTGCAAATTGTTAATTCGATAGTGGGATTGAGTAACATTTGCTACAAGTTCGATTCCCAACGGATTTGTTTGTTGTGTAAGTCCAACGGCGTTTGGTTTTATCCATCTTCCTAGTTCCTTTGTCAAATTTGGACCCATCAGCCGATTAATATAACGAATACCAATTCGATCTTTAACCGCAGGTGCAGGGTCTAGAGATTCTAGGGAAGATAGCACGAAATGCCATTTGTCTAGGAAGTCATCGCGAGAATGGTAGTCGGTCGTTTCTAAAGCCACGAAATCATGGGCCAACGTGACAGACCAAGTTGTAGAAGCATTTGAAAGTCTCCATAGCGTTGCGGGAGATCCACCAAATTGAACCCCAGGCGCAAGAGAAAACGCCAGACGATTTTCTGCACGCATTACTGGGTAATGAACTCTAAGACTCTCCTGAAATTTTTGCACGCCACCCAAAGTATCTATTTTTGCGATTACGGGAAACCTCACCTGAGCGATCACTTTTACCAACGGCGAGCTGTCCAAGTGAACTTCAGAGACGGGGTCTCCAGCAAATGGACTATCAGTCACATTTCTTCCTCCACTTCACACTCTACTACACATATACTGCTTCGCACCATAATTGTCAATTTGCAGCCCAAATAAAGTGAGCATCGAATAACCTTTTTTGAGACCTGAGTCGTAAAGGTTTCAGGATTATCAATACGTTGTAAATTAAAATGGACTCAGGTACCATATATTAAGTTTTTCGATATCCATTTCTTTTTCGATATCCCACAGTTTGTGGAAAGATCTTCAACAGATCTCTTTCTCGCACGTTAGCGCTTTCGATCTGCAAGGGTTGTTGTATCGCCATTGACTGATGGACAATTGCGTTATCAAAAAGCCTGTTGCGTATAAGACCGGGAGGTTGATAGCCCAATTTCCATAATGGGGCTATCGAGGGTCATGAAGACTTACGCCGATTCTAACTCCACGTGAACCTGGTGACCGGTAGCTGTGGCAATATTTACCAATGCATCGAGGGAGAAACGCGATACTCGTCCACGTAGAAGGTCGTTCATCCGTGGCTGAGTAACCCCGCAATGTTTAGCAGCTTCTGCTTGTGTCCATCCGCTTTCTGTCACGATAGCTGCAATTTTCTGCATAAGTTCTGCTCGTGCCCGGAGATTTGCTGCTTGTTCTGGCGTATCCGCAATTGCATCCCACACGCTTTCGAAATTATCGGTCTTTGTCATCTTTACCTCCCATCAGTTCCTTGAACCGTTTCTTGGCAATCTCGATGTCTCGAACAGATGTGGCTTGTGTCTTTTTCGCAAAAAACATGAAGAACCACCACTCTGTCGCTAAGGCGAGCAGGGTAAATAACTCGATATGCACCCGAGGCATCTCGTATTCTTATTTCTTCGACACCCTTGCCAACTGAGGGCATCGGCTTGAAGTCATCGGGCTGTTGGCCATGCTGCACCTTGTCTATTTGGTAGCCAGCATCCGTCCGAACGTCTTCGGGAAAGTCTCGCAGGCACTTCAGCGAATCGCCGAGAAATTGTACGGGTTTCACAATTCAAGTATATCAGTATGGATATAGTTTGTCGGTAGTTGACTTTAGCTTGTGGGAGTGTTTATTTCTTCTCGAGAAGCTGGTACTCGGCTTTATGTTGGATAATGGTTCGACCAAGAGGCACTGCCTTACAGGTGCCAATCCCTCCAAGGTGAATGAACCTTTTGCGAAAAAAATACCGAAAGATCTCTCGCTACTTCTGTGCTGGTGCATACATATAGATAGGGAGAGTTAACCCTTTGACATCTGGAAATTGTGAGGATTAGGAGACTTTGTAATGGGTAAAGTAGTTATTTTTTCGACCGGGGCAAAAGGTGGAGTTGGTAAATCCACTCTTACCATTCTAATGGTAGAAGCACTTAGAGAAGCTGGGATTGAAGTAGCATGCGTTGTGGCAGACGAACGTTCCGCCATTACTGAGCGCAAGTATTTAGATAGCCCAATAACTCTGGTTGAGGCTGATCCCTTGAAGTTGGGGTACTCGGAAGCGATGTCTACTTTTAGAGGCATTGTGAGCGAATTGAAAGAGAATTGGGTGGTAGTAGATACTTCGGCCACTTGGGCAAGGATATTTGATGATTCACCAGAAGAACTCGCCAGGTCGGATTGGGAAACGCGAGCAGTATGGTCTTTGGCGCTGATAGCTGATCGCGATACGTCTGGATCCGATGATGACGGATTATTTGAGTCAATAAAGAATGGAATGTTGTCTGCAATGGCTATAGAGAACATAACCGTCGTTCTTCCGATGTTCCAACTTTCCTACCGCGGTCAACAGTTCTGGTATGACAAATCAAACGAACGAGCTGAAAAGTTGGGACTCAAGAAGATTCAGATCAAGCGCATTCCTACGTTACTGATTCAAGCAATCCACCGTGACCGCAGTTCTATGACCGAACTAATCGCGAAGTCCAATGCCAAAGATCCGCTGACGGGAGCCAACCTTCAATTGATTTGGCATTCCACCAAGGTATCTCTAGCGGAAACAATTTTGGCTGGAGCAAATCTTCGGCTCGGTTCGCGGTGAAGTTTCCTTAAGACCAATATGTTGGCGTGACCCAGTAGCCAAGGATCTGACCCAAAAAGCGTAAACCACGGGTGGCAGCGATTACAGAGAAATGAGCGGATAGTGTCGGCGTAGATTTTTGAAATCAAATGTTACGGGCTGGCGTGAGTCTTCATACACGAATAAGACGCACTGTGGTCGAACGAGGGCTGGACATTTTTGAATGAAAACGAGTGGTGCAGATGGCTTTCATTCTGCTGCTGCTGGATAACTTAAAACCAGGAGCGCCACGCAGGTTGCAAAGTCGCCTTTCACATTATATATTTACATAGGTTTCTTGGTACTGTTCCAGGAAAAAGTCGCGAGTCCCGGAGGGCCAGCCCGAGGATACCAATAGGTATCGCCTAGGACGGGAACCGGGATTTACGCATTTCTTGAGTCGAACTCGAATTGATGCAGATAAGTTCCTTGATTACTCCTGCTTTTTGGAGTTGGTCGAAATAACCTGTGTCTTTAGTACCCTGAAGATACTCTCCAACGGCTGCAAAATAGCGTCAGCCAACCAAAGAAGAGGTTAATCCTTTCCGTATCAGCCGTAGGTAAGCGACCCTTAAGAGCCAAGGTTATTTAGCGCGTCAAGAATCGTTGCCTCATCGCGTGCATCTTCCCAGGAACCTCGAACCTCGAGCCTCAATACGAATATTCTTTGCCGATTTTTTGGGTCTAAAGATTTTTTGGGTCTAAAGATTTTTGATACCAACTTTTGTCATTGCAGCGACAATGCTTTCGACCTCGGACGGCTTCACGAATAGATCCTTGGTATCTCTACCAAACATTCCTCGAACTCTGGCCAGTCGACCTCGTCCTCTTCACCTGCCATAAATCCAAAGAACGCACTTCCACTCTAAATGTCCAGTGCAGCTAGTTGAAAGAACGAGACTCAGCTGTGATCTAACTGTTTGGCCAACGCTTTTCCCCGGCTACTGCCCCCTCTTCAACACGTAAATCTCACCCCACATCGGACCTTTCCAACCATCAAATCAGAGATCTGTTTTCGGTGCATACATATCAAGAGAAAGCATACGGCTTTTGCAAAGGGGAAGAAAGTTGGTGATCATGGTGCAAGCACCAAATGAAAAGGTGAAGGATCTGAGCTGGCAACTAGAGCTGATGGTAAGCATCCATCCAGAAATAGTGCAGTCAACACTTACAGAACTTGAAATTCCAGTTGGTATGGGCGGTAATCCTTCAAGGGACGCCAAAACAATTCTTGAGTATTTTATAGGATCTGCATTTTCCGGACTTACGAAATTCTTGACCAGACTATGTGATGTGCTTTCTGCAGATAAGCCAGATCCTATTATTGCCGGAATCATAAAATCTTGGCTGTCGTTGCTCTCATCGTTTTGCGATGAGGAGCTGTATTCGATTGCTTTCGATGCTTATGACTTGTATAACGATTTATCTCAAAATGAGATCTTCGCTACGAATGCTTCTGGTGAGCGGGAAAGACATATAGAGCTGTTCAGTCCAAGGGCACTTTATAAATGTGGCCTCTCGCGTGGAACTCAGAACCCGGAGCGGGATGAATACGCCCGGCGAATTCTCGAAAAGCTCACCATCAGCGGACCGTATCGAAGATTCAGCTTCGAACCTGATGTGCTTCAAAAACTCGATCAGCTGAAGGAAAAGACCGCGAACTTCACTCACGTCATTGATTATGTAATGGACGCAGTAAGTGTCTCGATCCATTACCACAAGCCCATCAAAATCACTCCGGTCATTTTGGTCGGAAGTCCCGGCATCGGCAAGTCATATTTTACAAATCAACTATCTCAATGCCTCGGTGTTCCACTTCGTAAAGTAGCCATGGACAACCTTCAGATAGGAGCTGGTCTAAGCGGATCTTCTTATGTCTATTCCAATACTGAAACCGGAGCAGTGTTCAAAGTTTTGACCGAGGAAGATCACATTAGCCCACTGATCATTTTGGATGAGATCGACAAAGCCGATGGCAACTTTGCTCACGGCGATCCACTCAGTCCACTTCATAACCTACTTGAGCCAATTTCTGCCAAGACGTTTGAAGATGCCAGCTTTGCTCTAACAATAGATGCCAGTCGGATTATTTGGATAGCAACCGCCAACTCTATTGACAAAATTCCACCCGCAATACAGAGCCGATTTGAAATCTTCGAGATTTCCTCTCAAAGTCCAGATGCCCAGGCCGCGATACTTGGCTCAATCTGTGAAGAGCTAGCAAACGAATATCCAGAGATCGAATTTGGAAAAGACCTGCTTGGTATCCTTGCTCAAAGAACTCCGAGAGAACAGCGCCAGATGCTCCAACGTGCTTTGTCTCGGGCTATTCGTATCGGAGAGTCCAAAGTCACTGCCAAACACCTTGAACAAGCAGAGCCCGGCAGTTACTTGTCAAGTTCCATGAGACGTTTTGGGTTTAGAGGTAATCCTGGATAACCCAGGCAGATGATGCTTTTGTTTAGATCGATTTTCTACACACGGCTGAGAGAACTAGCCAAGTGTGATTGCTAGGCGAATCGCATTGGCATAATTTCGTTCGGAATGATCTTCGGAGCAATCTGGTCAGGGGTTCTGATGCTCAGTTGCTTGGGTTTGCTTAGTCGGATGCGAAAGGTTCTTTTAGGGAAAAGATCTGTTTGGCCTGCATACATATTAAGTAACAAGCGAGTGCAGGAGGAAACCAGATGACAAACGATCTGAAGGCATCACCAGACCTTACCGGACGAGAGGCAAAGTGCGATATCTGCAAATCAGTGCAGCCAAGCTCGAAGAGCCTTGCTTACTTCGGATATAAGCCCGATAAGGAATTCGATGGTTTTTACTGTGGATGTATTGGGTGGGACTGATGACAACTACTACAGAGAAAACTTCGGCAATACAAGATAGTTTTAGCCGATACGCACTACTTGAGAGCGAAAATGCAAAGCTCAAGCACCAGCTCGAAGTTGAGGGGTTAGTCAATCAGACTTACAAAATAGCCGCAGAGAAGGCTTCTTGTGAACTTGAGAAGCTACGCAAACTCATTAGCGAGATCGATTCGCTTCACGAGCCGTGTCATGAGTCGATGATATATTGCGAAGACTGTGGCGAAGAGTTTCCCTGTCAAACCAGGATTCTTATCGATAACAGGGAGGAGTCAGGGTTATGAAAGCACTAACGGCATCGGAAGTAGCCCGCTTTTGAAGTTAAGTTGACGTGGGTTGGCCTGACTAATGCTGGGCTTATCGAGGCGCTGTCAATTCTAATGGTTATGAGGCGTTCAAACTCAGCGGTTTGATGCTGAACGCATCTCGTGTTGCTTATAATATCGCTTTTCCTGAGGTCGATCTTGGGCGCTCTGATTTTGTTTGTCATCATTGCGACAACCCCAGATGTTGTAATTTCAATCATCTTTTTTTGGGGATGCTGAAATCAACACGAGGAACATGAGGTTCTAAAGCTTCTAAAGGTTGACTGGGGTCAAGGCTTTGGTCTTGCCCGTCCTAAGCCGATAGGCCATCTTGAGTCTCTCTTTGCCTAGGTTGGCAGGAGATCGCCTCCTGCAAAGTTTGAGCTTTGCGTTCTAGATCAACTCGACTGATCAAGTAGCTGGCTTGACCTTAGCGCTATTGCTGCCAACGAAGACGCTGGTCTTCCCAAAATAAACTCTTATAGGTAAGGGAGCTTACTGTGGAGATACTGTATTTGAATGTACCACCAGTGTGCCGGAAATAATCTGTGAAGTTGGAGCTGGCTTGGCTGCTGAGTATGTTGTGCTGTTTGCAAAATAAGTTACCCCGAGGCTAATGCCCAGAGCCATCACGATACTAGAGCACCAAATACGCAGGTGTCGTCGATTATTTTTGTGGGCATAAAGTTCCTGGTTCAACCTGCTGGCAGTTGCCCCGATAATTTGGCTGCTTGAGGGAACTTCGCTCCGAAAGTTGCGGGAGTTTACTCCATATCCACTTCTCGACATGAGTGAGTTGAACTCAGACTCTGTAAGAACTTCAATTTCTTTTTCGCCAACTCTCACTGCCGTCATTGCCATTCCTTCTTCGTTGCGTTCGTATATTTATTATCGGCTCAGGCCGTGGAAAACTTTAGAAGAAATTATTTACTCGAAATTTGGCTCTCGGAAATGCACTTTGACGGAATCTCGCAACTCTATTGACTATTGACCGTTCAAGTTGGTTGGTCTCTAATAATCGTTCTTAGCCTCATGTCGCCCTGTCCTGGCACCCAATTTCAGTTATGGGTAATTCAAAGCGCTGAAGTTAACTTCACTTTTACCTTTTCAGTTCACACGAAGGTGACATCTGTTTTGGGTGCATACATATTAATTGACTAATTAGATCTAGAGAAACTTCATTCAATCCTGCCCATTTCAGCTACTTGGTTGGGGCCGTAAGACACCAGCTACCTAGTCCTGAGGCTGGATCAAGGCTTTTGAAAGATTCTATGATTTCCAAGCCTTCGCCAACGTACCGCTGGCCAGGAATGACCATCGTTG
>JAKBSX010000041.1 GCA_021844725.1 Actinomycetes bacterium
GTAGTGACGACCGACAATAAGGCAACATTTAGGGTTGATATAAGTTGCCAATAGTGCAATTGCTGCTGGGTCAAAGTGATGCGCATGGATGATATCTATTGAATTGTCTCTGAGTAACTTTGCCAATTTGAGAGTTGCCAGAGGGTAGGCAGAACGCGAATTGCAGTTCAGTTGATGGTGCTCAATCCCCACCTCGTCATACCGGGGATCTTGGATATTTGACTCTGGACTGAGTGTAGCAACGCTTGCTTCAAAGCGCTCTGGGTCAAGGTTCCTAACGACATTGTCAATAAAATCATATCTGTTGATTTTGTCGGCAAAATGGAGCACCTTTAAGCGCCTCGTCATAGGAGACAACCTATCACGAAGAGTAGTTTAGATGCCTTAATCCAGATATGGCCGCACTGGACTTATCAAAGTTACCGAAAGTAAGAAAGAAGGGGGGTTGTAGCTTGGCCAATCAAGAGGTAGAGTTATAACATATTCAATAACTCGTGGCTGATGGAAATGTCGCAAAAAACCCATGTTTTGAAAGTGGAGGAGTAAGCCAAACCGGGGGTCACAAGCTTGAGGTGACGGACCACTCATTTAGGATTGGTGGTAACTAGGAAGAGATACGATAAGGCAATGACAGTGAGCCAACAGGCGCAAGATCGACAAGAAGAGGAAGTCCGGCGGATTATCCGACTTGTCAAGGGCAACAAAGCTCTTGCCGAGGAGTTGCGCCGAGCGCTTCTAGATGATGAGCTTTTAGAACTCCCAGAGAAGTTCGCCAAATTTGCCACGGCTGCAATTGGACACTTCGGTTCCCTTCATCAAGCTACTGGGGTTCTAAAGGACGATGTCAAAGTTCTAAAGGACGACGTCAAAGTTCTAAAGGACGACGTCAAAGTTCTAAAGGACGACGTGGGTGAAATCAAGGGTGATATTTTAGAAGATCGAGTTCGAATGCGCCCAGATGACTACCTTTATGATTTCATCGAGGCAGGAACCAGTCTGACGCGCGCAGAGGTGATCGGGCTTTCGCGTAATGGAACCAACGGGCTCTCATTACTAACAACCAAAGAGGCTAAGGACCTCAAGGATGCTGATCTTGTTATTGTAGGAGGGCATGACCCCGAGACGAGAGCACGCTTGAGCGCCGTTGTTGAAGTATCTGTCAGGGCGGGACGTTCAGATATTGAACGAGCACGGCGCCGTGCTGATATTCTTGCACTACATGGCCATAGAACTGTGGCGATCGTGGTAGCACGCCATCATCTCGACCAACGGTGGTTAGAACTGGCTAGCGAATCGGACGTTCATGTCGTAGTTGTCGGAGCGCAAGTCGCTGCATAGTTAATAAGTTCACATAACAGATACTAATAAACCTATAAGTAGTGCCAATTTATTCTAGGGTAATATAAGCAAGCTCCGGTGTATCAAATAGGCCTCTAAGTAATGCTGGGGACTTCTGTAGTTGATGCAGCTTCGAAATTACAAAACGCTTCAAATGATCAGGTCCTGAAAATGTTGTTCTTCCAACTCCATGTGCTTTTACCGCTCTCCAAACTGATTCATCTGGATCAAGCTGAGGTGAGTAGGCAGGAAGAAAGAATAGCGTTAACTTACCATTGGTACTTTCAACATATTGTTTTGTTAATTTAGCTTTGTGTGTCGGGTGTCCATCCACTATGAGATAGATAGGTTTCTCACTGTTATGTACTAGCCTTTTTAAGAATTCAATAAATACTGGTGCAGTTACAGTTCCTTTACTACACATGAATCGTAATGTCCCACGTGGCGATATAGCTGAGATCATATTTACTGAAAACCTTGCGCCAGTTGTCTCGATCACTGAAGTTTTTCCTTTTTCAGCCCAAGTAGTACCTGTATGGTAATCTGAGCGAACACCTGCCTCATCCTGGAAGTATATCTCTGCTCCGTGCTTTTTAGCTTGTTTAACTATGTTTGGATAGTCCTCATTCCGCCATTTCTCAACTGCTTCACTATCTTGCTGCCACGCTTTATACTTTGGCTTCTGTACTGAAAGTCCCATCTCATGTAACATCCTGCCAACACTTGATAGTGCCAGAGTCACTTCATATCTTTCTTTGATAAGTTGTTGCACCATCTCAGAAGTCCAAAGAGCAAAGGGGAACTTCAACTGTAGTGGGTTCTTACCTACTACAATCTTGGCAATAGCATTTAACTGTTTTTGGCTTAGTTTCTTTGGTCTGCCAAATAACGGTTTGGCATCAAGTCCATCTGGTCCCGCTTTATTATAGGTACGCACCCACCGATATACAGTGGAATAATGTAATCCCAACGTTTTAGCGACACTTTGTGGATCTTCATGCAGGTCAACAACACCTGCTACAGCTCTTCTACGAATTGCCTCAAGCGTCGTATGATCCAGTTTTCTGCCATCATCTTTTCTCATACCCAAGTATACCAGCATTGGTACTACTTATAGGTGTATTAGTAACGCTGCTATGTCGTCTATTCGATCGGGCCTCAATTACTAGTGAACCACGATTGGTTCAATATGGCCAAGAATGAAAGTAACGCAAACTCTAGCTTGGAAGATTTCCTGAAATAACTTTTGAGTCAGCTGCCTGTAGAATATCGTCTAGTCCAACTGCGTAAGTACCGAGATTGCTTACCGCTATAGCTCCAACTAAGTTTGCAAGGTACATAGCTGATTCAAGTTCAATACCACAAGCAAGACATACTGCAATCACGGATGCGACACAGTCACCCGCGCCAGTGACATCAATGGGATGACATTTGTGTGCCTCTATGTCGATTCTGGGCATTGGGCTTTGACGATAAAGTGACATGCCAGATGGCCCTTTAGTAACGACAAAACTGGAGGAATTGTCGGTATCATCCATGAGACGGGCAATAGCTTCATCCATTGATATCGTATCAACCTGTGTAATTGATGAACCAACTTCTATTTCGCGTAGGTTTGGAGTGATTACCGTTGCGAAACGATATTTTGCAAAGTTAGAACCTTTAGGGTCCACAATCACTGGTATGTTTCTAGAACGGGCAAATGCAATCACTTGTTGAGTTAGCTCAGGAGTAAGAAGTCCTTTATCGTAATCAGATAGGAGTAGAGCGTCTATTGTTTGTCCAGATTGTTGTAGAGCCGACAGTACTTGATCTTGAAATGACTTTGATATATCTTCGGAACGCTCAATGTCTATTCTTGCAAGCTGACTACCAGAGTCATATATCCGAGTCTTCACACAAGTTGGGCGGGTTGAATCTGTTATCAATGTGCTAGTAATTGACTGACTATCAATAATAGATTTTAAAGTAATACCTTCACTGTCATCGCCAACCAGTGACATAAAAGTTACCTGTGGGCCAAGTAAGCTTACCCCAATTGCTGCATTTGCAGCGCCTCCTGCACATATAACCGTTCGTTCAACAAGTATGACGTTACAGTTGGCTTCGGGCGACTGTCTCGTTGTCTTGCCATAGCAAAAGCGATCTAACATTGCGTCGCCAATTACAACAACATGTTTATTGGCAGATTGTGTGGCTAACTCCTGCGCAACTAAGAGCAGTTCATCGAAATCACTCAAAGGTTATTTTGCTCCAAGATTGAAGAGGTGGAATAACCCTCAAGTAGTTGGACATATCGTAAGCGTCCACCATAAGAGCTGATAACTTTAGCTTCCGGGATGGGCTTACCACCAGGGGGAGCGTAATCGCTTCCTTTGCAACAGACCTCGGGCTTGAGTTGTTCAATTGCCGAGCAAGGAAGATCATCATCGAGTTCAATAATGTAATCTACTACCGCAATTGCTGACAGCACTCTGGCCCGATCCCGAAAAGAGTAGTACGGTCTTCCGTCTCCTTTGAGGCGTCGGACGCTATCATCGCTGTTTAGACCTACAACGAGGATATCTCCAAGCCTAGATGCCTCGCTCAATAGGTGTACATGGCCAACGTGCAGAACGTCAAAGCAACCGTTAGTCCACACAACAGACTTAGCACTGGCACGATAGTCCGAGCATGTTTGGACTAAGTTTTCGATGCTTACTGTCTTGTCAGTGTTGTAAGTTTTCATTTGCCCGCGACTTCCTCTCAGCCCTTATCGTAGTCAAAATGAGGATCATCCGTTGCACCCAGTGCCACTTTTGGTAAGAAACGTAAGCGCTTCACGAAGTCGAGGACTCGCTGGGAGTTATAACCTCGACCAACAGCCTTATATATCGTCTCGGCCAAGGCGTCAGAGAGATAATTGTTTCCCAGTCATTCTGGCACGAACTGAAAAGATCCCCGAAGACGTCTTCAGAGTACAGATTTGGGTTCACCGCTCTTTTCACAGTGTTAATTATATCCGCCCAATAATTACTTGACGACAATAAATATGGACGTGCGATCCATCTCCGGGTCGGTCACCAATTTATAAACAGGCATCGGCAACATCCAATGTCTGAACCGAGTTCACTAAGCTAGAGGACGAACTTGGATCTCAAAAGGGGGGCCGTGAGGGAGCAATGCCAGGTAATCCCAATCGAAGCGGGCAGGGCGGAAGCCCCGTCCGTAAGGGCGGGGAGGTTCACGGACTACCAACTCGACTGCGCTGTCTTTCGCCAAAACCTGCACAAGAGAATCGTGCAATTGAGCGAGCCAGGCGCGGTCAGCGCATTTCGAAAAGAAATGCTTCGGTTTCTAGAAGGCCAGCATCAAATAATCGTTCAAGATGAATCTGCTGTGCGTGAGATGCTGATTGTGGTAGCAAAAGTTGCTAGAACCTCCCTTGATCAGTTAACTCCGGAAGATTTCATTTGAATTAGGTTCAATTCATGCCTATACTGTAGGCATGAAAGGCATGCAATATACCATTAGGTCTGTTCCCCCAATAGTCGATAAGGCTTTACGAGACCGTGCTCGCAAGTCGGGGAAAAGTATTAATGAAGTAGCGGTTGAGGCACTTGCCAAAGGAGTCGGTGTTATCCCTAATTCAATTTTCAACGATCTTGATTGGTTTATAGGTAATAAATCATTGGATGCTTCATTTAACGATGCATTAAATTGGCTGGATAATTTACCCCAAGACATTCGGTGATTCAGAGACTTGCGTTAGATACGAATGCGTATCGTGCGCTAGATGATGGTAATCCTCTTGTGGCTAATTACACAAGAACGGCTGCCCAGATTGGCTTATCTACGATAGTCCTTGGGGAATTATACTACGGAATTTTCGCAGGAAGTAAGCAGGAAAACAATCTATCAAATCTTAATAACTTTATGGAACAACCTCGTGTTGAGTTACTACATATCGATGCAGCTACGGCAAAATTATTTGGAGAAATCGCTACTACATTACGTGGAATTGGTCGACCGATCCAACAAGATGATATGTGGATTGCGGCACTTTGTAAACAATATGATTTTTCACTTGCAACCTCGGATCAAGACTTTGATTCAATCATCGGATTAGAAATATTGAAATTTTGAAATGCGTCTCAATTTCGGTCAATTGGTTGTTCTAAGATTTGGGTGGCGCACTTCAAAATCTGAAGCGTTGAGATAGATTGCATCTGTCTGCATGGATTGAAGCGACAAGAATCCCAAGTGCATCCGTTCTTGCAGGTCTCATCTGAGCCATAGATCGGGACAATTCGGCCATTTCCTATACTGTGTTCGGGCCTAGTAGAGCGGAAGAGTCCGATTGTAATAGTTCCAACTGCGGCTGAAATATGCATAGGACCGCTATCTGTTGATATGACCAATCTCGATATACGCATTAGCTCAATTAACTCTCCAACAGATAACTTTCCCCGCATATCTATAAACGAGCTATTTGGTCTGTCGTTATCTCTTTCAATACAGAATTGTGTCGTATCTGGTCCACCTACGATAACTGGAACGGCTTTGAACTTGCTGTGTATATCTGAACACAGATCCTCTATTTTATCTGTGGGCCAGTGTTGGCGTTGAGTACTTCCAAAAGGGTGAATTGAAACAAGGAGAGCCGATTGATTAATATTGTGATCGGCGAGCTTGGCGGCAAGCGTAGCCCTGAACTCCAAATTCTCTCTAATAAACCCGGTCGAATCTCCTTCTTCAAATCCAAGGCAGCGCAGCGCGCCCAATCGTTCTTCGCTTGTCCAAGTTCGTGGTGAACCTATTGGATAGCTGTGAGTCAGAAGTGGAGATAGAAAACTTTCCTTTCCCCCAACTCTAATCGGAATACGCTGGATCTCAGGTAAACCCATAAGATCATCGCCAAGAGCTATAATTACCGTGTCGAAATTCTTGAGCTGAATCCAAGATCTGAGTTCTTTAGTTGATGATGAATTACGGATAGAAAATGGAGAGCTGTCATAGCAGTAGATTTCTTCAATGTTGGGAAATCCTTGGAATAGAGCTTTGTTGGTGCTATTTGCAAGGATAGAAATTTCAGTCTCTGGCATTGCTCGACCAATAGCTTCAAGTAATGGCAATGACATTACGCTGTCTCCAAGCAGGCCCGTGATGCAAAGTAGAACTCTACTAGGCGCGTACTCTGGGCTTGAGTCTTTGAAAGTTCTTAACTTGAAAGTGCAAAGAGCCAAGAATCGCCGTGCAATAAAGTAGAGCCTATAAATTGTCGCATTCATCCGCGAGAAGTAGTTGCAGTTTTCCACTTTGAGCCGACATATATAGGTGCTCCCATAACTACTCCCGTTGGAACTTCAATATGGGACTCTCCAGCCGTCTCAAACTGGCCCACTATCTGAAAGTTCAAGGTAGTTGAATTTGAAGAGTCGACTAGCCCTACCCACAGATAGGCAGTACCACCCACAAGTGGAAAGTAGTCAAGATCGCAAGCAATGGAATCAGACTCTTGTTGAATTTCGATAGTGTTGCTCACTACAAAGGCCGGAGAAATGGGCGTTTGGCTAATTCCGATAAAGCACCGTCCTTTCCACGGAAAAGCCGAATCAACTTCAATGACAATAGATGTCTTCTCACCAGGACGAGCAGGTCCATTGTTGCTTGAAACTTTGATAGCGTTGAAGGTGATCGGACCACTATCTTGAATATGGAGTGTTGCAAGTCCTTCAAGAGAGCGCAAATAGCTGCTTATAACTTGTTCTGTCTCTCCGTCCATCACTATTACGCCGTTGTCCAGCCAGATTGTTCGCTTACACATTGCTTTGACAGTCGATAGATCATGGGAAACATAAACTAGTGTTGCCCCCTCAGCCAGGATCTCGCGCATTCGAGATAGAGATTTCTGTTGAAATGAAGCATCGCCAACTGCGAGAACTTCATCAACTAATAGAACGCGGGGCTCCAACATTGCAGCAATCGAAAAGGCCAGTCGCATCTGCATTCCGCTTGAGTAAAACTTTACTTGGCGATCAATGGCTGATCCGAGCTCTGCAAATTCTACAATGTCTTCAAATCTTACCGCTACGGCTTTCCTGGTCCAGCCCAGAAGAGAGCCGTAGATAAAAACATTCTCTCTGCCCGTCAAGTCTTGGTGCAGGCCAGCCACAACTCCAAGTAGTGCTCCGACTCGGCCACCAACCGAGGCTTTGCCTGCGTATGGGACCATAACCTTAGACATCAACTTCAACAGAGTTGTCTTGCCAGAACCATTTACGCCAATGAGACCGACAGATTCGCCTGGGGCAATCTCAATGTTGATGTCGCGAAGTGCCCAGCGCCATCCCTCATCAGTGCGCCTAAACATCTTTGCCATTGCCCTTAACATCTCATCACGAAGCAACATCCGATGATCTGCCTTGAACCTCTTCCAGAGATGCTCTACTCTAATTTCACCATCAAGCAACGTCGGCAACCCTTGGCTCTAATCTCTTGAAGAGGGTATATCCTATTGCAAGATATATAAAGGAAGATGGAATTGCATAGGCTAGTAAGTTCCATTCAGGCCCGTGGTTGAAGAGAACAGCTTCGCGAATACTATCAATGATTGGGGCGAGCGGATTTATTGCTGAGTAAATTACTTGGATATTATTAGGAAGCTTGGACATCGAGTACATAACTGGGGTGGCAAAGAGACCAAATTGGACGATGATAGGTATGAGGTGACGAAGGTCTCGCAGATATACGACGATGATCGAGGTAATGAGAGCTATACCTAGTGTAAAGATGACTTCTAAGAGGAAGAGAAACGGTACCCAATACGATGTTATTGACGGGGCGGTATGCCCAATAGGGAATAGAACTAGGAAAATTAAACTTGCCACGAATCCATCGACGATTGAAACCAACACTGAAGAAATCGGGAAAACTTCTCGTGGACAGTAGATCTTATTGACGAGATAAAGATTGGTCACTAGGCTCATCCCGCCTTGGGAGATTGAGTTAGCAAAGAACGTCCAGGGCACTAGACCTGCGTATGCAAATAGATAGGCGGGTTTCCCGCTTGTACCTATGTTGATCACGCTATGAGCGGAAAGTAGCGTGAAAATAATCATGAGAGTTGCTGGGGTAAGAATTGCCCAGGCAAAGCCCAAGTGCGCTTGCTTGTAGCGTACTCTAAGTTCCCGTTCAGTTAGGGCACGAAGAAGCCGTCTGGATCTGGCTAACTCTAATAAATCAGCTCTGGGGTTTAGTTTTCGTCGAAATCTAAGCTCGCGAGGAGGCTGATCGGGGATATGTCGAGATGGAGTTTCAGTAATGCTGCTCATTTGATCGGCCTAGTCTAGTTTACGAGTGGTAAAAGGGGGAAGTTTAGGTCGTTCGCTCAACCCACAAACGGCGCTTGTGAAGGATTGTAATTAGAGGAGTGCAAAAAAGTCCCACGGTAACGAGATTACTCGCTGTTCTTTGGAAAATGTAAGCGGTCCTCCGTGGATTACAAGGCCATAGTTACATTTGAATTTGTTTATTGTTGATATTGCCGCTTTGAAGGACTTATCTCCCCTCCCTACCTCTATTGCAACGCGTCCAGTTCGCGTGTTAGCTATAAAATCTGCTCCACCTTCGCTAGCATCATAGCGAAGTGCATCCGTTCCTAGCGCTTGTAATTCGCGATATAGATGTTGGGCAACGACATCTTCCAGAAGTTTTCCTTCTCTAGTGTTTTCAGTTGATTGACTTCCGGCAATATTGAATATCGCAGATCTAATTGTTGGTGTCATGAATAGATACTTTGAAGCCTTCCGAGCGGCAGCAACTGCTGAACCTTGAGGAGGAATTGTGATAATAACGCCCGCTAGGGCCAATGCATAAAGAAGTTCAGCGATAACCTCGTGTGACAATCGGGTAGATTCAGCCAGCACATTGTTGCTAATACATTCATTTTCTGCCAATAGTGTTAGCAATTGCTTTCCTCTACGAAGGGTTGACAGTTTGAAATTGTTAAGCTGCGGGATATCGGTTAATATAATTTTATCTATAGTCCCCATAACGGCTGAATGGACTGCATATTCATTATTCATCGATAGAGTAAAGGGAAAACCTCCAATTCTGAGGTACTTTCTCCAATCCAACCGATCAACTTTTGCCCAATAATGGTTCACCATAGGTTGGTTCTCTCTAAATGTTTCAAAGACCACGCTAGGATCGTGATTCCCATACAGTGCATTGGTGATCGATTCTCTGAGGCCGTCAATCGGGTCGACATCGTTCTTGAGCTTTTCAAATTCCTCAAAGCTTAGAGGGTATAGAGTTTCAATTACTGCTCGTCGGCCAACAACGTCTGCACTAGCTTGAAGCAGTAAAGCCGATGATCCGCTACAAATCAACATTATCTTATCTGTGCGATCGTAGATGGTCTTCAAAACGCTCGCCCAGTTTGGGTCTGATTGAATTTCGTCGATGAATATAAAGGTCGGTGTCTCTAGCCTCTCAAAGCTGGATCCAAGGATCGATTCGTAGGCCTCTAAAACTTCGAAAAGACAAGCAGCAATGATTTCAGTTGCTTCATCTAACGAGAAATAAAGTATATTGAAATTGCTAACCTTCAATAGCTCAGATGCGATCTGACCCAGAAGGGTAGTCTTGCCTGTTCCGCGTAATCCCGGAACAAGTAGCCACCGTGTTGAAGTGCTAGATTTAGTAAACCCTTCGACGTACTGATCGACTACTACCTTTGAAAACCTGTTAGCGTAAGGACTTCCCTTTTGACCTCCTCCCAACGACTAAAGTCGTGGGATTCCCTCGGTGACGACAACTTACGCTGCCTCCACTTTAGAAGTTCTCGCTGCCACATTAGGTGGACTCCCACGAGCACCGGTCTTAGACCGGCATGCCCCAGGCCCTGGGGTGTGCGCGGAGCCAAAGCTCCGGGCAGTACTACTAATTATTGGTGGCTTAGTTCTCGCCACCGACAACAAACACTATACATTAATGGTGTGACTCTTATACTGGTAAAGTCCCCGACCTAGGAATTTTGGGTCTGACCCTCGGTGAGACTGGCGGCTATGCCTTGTGACTGATCTGTCGACCCTGAATTTCATAGTCGGGGACATGCACCAGTCCCCTCGGGGCATTCTTGATGGCATTTGGAAAAATGATTGCCACAGAAATGCGTAGAGCACTTTTTTCCTTGGATCCGGCGCGCAAATGGGCGAAACGAGTTCGGCGTGCTGCGGGTGTACTGCGATCCTTTTCCTTGACGGTCGATCCAGGCGGGTCACTATCTGTCGGACTCGACGCCGAACGAATGTATGGCACCGCAGATTCAGGACAACTCGATTCGAATCTTACCGATCTCTTTGTAGCCCTCGGTGAAGCTGCCTGGAAAGGCTGTGTGGAATGTTTCTCGAGGTGAAATGATCACTTTAGAAGATGCAAAGGTTGCACAAAGTCTTGTCGAACATGAGCTTGATGAGAATTTCTTTGCGACCCGCCTATCTATTTGCATACGCAGGTCTAGTGCCCTGGACGTTCTTTGCT
>JAKBSX010000042.1 GCA_021844725.1 Actinomycetes bacterium
TGACACGAGATTCCGAAGATTAGTCGGCAGTCTGCCATCAGAATGTATGTTGCGGGATTAATCCGTGCGATATCTTATTAGGTGTTATTGAATTAGGAACTTCACGCTAGGCGCGGACGCCATTTGATTATCAGTCATTCATTCTGGGATGTGGGCGAGTGCAAGCTGCTTTTTCTGGTAAGAGTCCTTCGATCTGCTTTTCTCATCATCGGGAGGAAACATGGGACTTCCACCCTTTCGTCCCGACGGGACCAGAACTCAAAAACACTGCAACGATGTTCTCAAAATCATCGATTGTGAACAAGATGGAATATCATATTCGTTCCATCCTGATACCGCCATAGAACCGTCCGTCTATTCTGACAGATTTCCTCAAGTCGGCGCATGCCGGCGGCAGTGACGGTCACCAAGTCTACTTAACGGCGAAGACATCGCTGTCCGAATGTGATGGCGTCATCACCTACAGGGCAAGAGACGGGAGTAGAGAAGGCAATACGGACACTAAAATCAAGTCTCGGTCCCGGCCCATGTGTGGTAAGAGAGAAGAGCGTGTTCACTGCCTTACATACATACATGCACCCGCATATCAGCTGTGTTCAGTCATGGAACTCCGGCTCAGTCGAGATAATATGAACATGAACTTGGATGAAGGCACTCTGGGAACTGAAACAGCTGAAGTCCGTATAACTTATTGTCGTTGTCAATGATATCGCAGTGATGGGGATGCTGACAAGCGTAAAGGGTACTCCTGCAAAGCTCACTCATGTATTCTCAGTCGCACCCGATGAGGGCTATCTATGCATCGATTCGGGCACTCAAAAACAGGGTTTATAAAATACCAAACCCTCGCTTAGAGCACCTGTTCAAATATCCGTATTACTTTTGAAATTTGCCCTAATCAATGTCTAAGAAAGAAAAATCGGAGAAGTGGTACCGGATGAAAGGAAAAGTGGTTGTTACTGGCGGCGCGGGGTTCGTCGGCTCCCATGCGTCGGAATATTTCGCAGACAGGGGATGGGCAGTCACTGCCTTAGACAATATGTCCAGGGGCAGGATGCTGGGGCAGTCAGGCATTGATACACCGAAATACAACTGGGATTATCTCTCCAGGAAGCAGGGAATAACCCTTGTCAACGCTTCCGTTGAAGAAGCAGACAGGATGGAGAAGCTTTTATGCGATGCTGATGCTGTTATACACACAGCAGGCCAGGTTGCAGTCACAACATCGCTTGTCGACCCGAGAAAGGATTTTGAGACAAACATGCTGGGCACATTCAATGTGCTGGAAGCATGCAGGAAGAATGGACGCAATCCCGCGGTCATATTCTGCTCAACAAACAAGGTGTATGGCGAGAATGTCAATAAATTGCCAGTCCGGCTCAACGGCGACAGGTATGAGTATGCTGACGAAGCATTCAAACACGGTATACCTGAGAGCTTCAGTGTTGACGGATGCGAGCACACACCGTACGGCGCATCGAAGCTCGCCGCGGATCTCTACGTGCAGGAATATTCCCACACATACGGTCTTAAGACGGGAGTCTTCAGAATGAGCTGCATCTACGGCACAAGGCAGTTCGGGAATGAAGACCAGGGATGGGTGGCGCACTTCATTCTGTCCGCACTCAGGAACAGGAAGATAACAATCTTTGGCGATGGAAGACAGGTGCGTGATGTTCTCTTCGTTTCTGACCTGATTGCTGCCTACAATGCCTTTCTTGAGTCCGGTCTAAAGGGAGGAGTGTTCAACATGGGAGGCGGTACTAAAAACACACTCTCGCTGCTTGAGCTTGTAGAACAAATAGGCAAGACGACAGGCAGGAAGCCTGAGGTTTCATTTGATAAATGGCGTAACGGCGACCAGAAGGTGTATATCTCAGACACACGCCATGCTATACAACAGCTTGGCTGGGAACCCAAAGTAGATGCTGAAGATGGCCTCCGGCAGCTGATCAATTGGGCTGGGAGTCTGTGAATTCCGTGCGGCAAAGCGTCGATACCTAAACACATCACTGTGCACATATTTGGCCTGCTTATAGAAACTTTCAGCCAACTTTCCGCAAATTTGATACAGTCTCTGTTTTCTGGCCGCTGGCGTTGAGCTGTTTCCTGTCTTTGGCAATCAACATGATTCTCATGATGTGAAACTCATTACCTGAATAGTCGAGAACATAAAGTTAGACTCTATGTGGTACTGCGTCTTCACGGCGCTCATTTCCCGGCAGTTTATGGGCATCGTGAAGATACGGAAGAATTACAAGGTCCAGTCAAAGCTGTAGAAGAAGCATGAACAGCAGAAGAGCACCAATGCCGTCGTTGGCATTGTTGTTCAAGAGTGGCAGAAGGATAGAATCGAGGTTCTTCACTTATTTCGTTGCAATACCCACATACAGTCGAACATTGAGAGAGAAACATATCTCTCCATGAAAACAAAGAAAACAAGAAGCATACGCATCAACCTTGAATTCAAGGAGTGTGGACTCTCCACAGGCGCGAGTGTTCCTTCTTCATTCAGTAGCGTGCAAATACAACACGTGTCGCATCCGAGCAGAGAAGTAAAGATATTCCTCCCGGAATTCACGCCATTGCAGGAGCAGCCATTGCAACTGATCGGTGTGGAGCGGAGAGGTAACGTTCTGGCAGGCGATTGAAAATTCAGAAAATTCCACTTTCTATTTTCCTGGGAAGTGTCTTTTATTGTTGCGCATCTCAACGCCTATGACAGCCTATAAGTAACAACTTGAAATAACTTCACATGAGTCCTTTCCAAATAACTAGCAGCGGTGAATCTGGGTGACCGTTAAAATCCACGAATATGGTATCGGCACAGAGACGGTTGTCGTCGTACCAACTGCGGATGTAAGAAGTGAAAGGTTTAATGCGTTCAGAAGATCCTTGTGGGCAACTACTGACAGCCCCCTCAGACTAGTAGCTGTTGAGTCTTCAGGGCAGGAGTTCAAATTCTCCCAAAGCGTGAACGAAGGTTTAAAGGTAGGGCAGAAATATTTTCCGAAGTTCATTGTAATCTCAAACGATGACGTTGAATTCACAGCTGGATGGTTGAGCTCGATTCTTTCATGTTTTAGCATTTATCCCAAAGTGGGTTATGCCACACCAGATATTGTTGAAGATTCTCAGAAGCACAACACCACACTTATGCCTTCTATGAAGACGCTCGCGCTCATGCTGAAATTTTACTCTTTTGCGCCCGCTTTTCTTGTATCCTTTCTGATAAAAACAAGGCATTTGTTACTGAGGGGCAAGTATGGAGTGCCAAATGAGAATACTTCAGTGATAATGGAGGGGGTTAAGGGATTGGCAATCAATTGTCAGCCTTTATGCGCACTTTCTGCCGAGGCGCTTCAAACTATAGGATATTTCGATGAAAATTATCACAACGGCATGGAAGATACCGATTTCACGGTCCGCACATACCTCTCAGGATACGCAGTTTGTCTCGACTTACGAACGACCATATCACACCATGTATCAGCCACGGGTGGCAAGGATTGGGCGGGGATTGTTTCAGGCGATTCCATAGTGAAAGGAAAGTTTATCTCAAATCTAAAGATATTCCTTTCAAAATACAACCGCCAGGAATATCGCAGGTTCCTTGAGGCTTGCGCTGAAAACACGAAGATCATTAACAAATAGTTGGTACTGTTGCAAATTTTGTGTTCCACTCAATCTTATCTTTTTGTTATTTGATTGAGCAGTTAAGAAGGGTGCGAAGTTTCCCACTACATCAACGCTTGACAGTAGATAGTTTTCTCAGCCGAAAGTCGACGATAAGTGTTAAAGACTCCTTTACTATAAAACCCCGATGACTATCCTGGAAATCACTGCAGTTCCATTCACTCAATTCCATGTTGGTGGAGGAGAGAGAGCGCCTTCTGAATTGATGATAGAGCTTTCAGGAAAAGAAGACGTGATCGGGTGCTACTCAATGCTGCCTAGTGATACATTCAAATTCGACAGACACTTCGCCGTCCCTGCCACATTCATTTCACTCCCTCCATTTGTCTCAATTCACAACCCTTTGCCAAATTTCCACTCAATTGACAGTATCGGAGAATTCCTTAGGGCAAATGGTGATAACATCGAATTCATACACATTCATAACTTAAGGACTGCGATGTCCACCACTTGGATCCTACTTTCTGGTCTGATGAAATCGAGTTATCACTACAAAATCATACTAACCGATCACCTCGCCAGATTCTTCCCATTTCCAAAACTTACGGCCCACTTTGTTGACTATTATGCTGCAGTATCAGTGGTCAGCGAGCACCAACTCCAATCATATGCTAAACGACCGTCAATGATCCTTCCTCCTGCTGTGAGTCAGAGTTACGTCGCAAAGTGCAAATTTCTCCCGTTCGAGGAAAGAGTAATAGATTTGCTGTTCTTTGGCAGGATACTGCCCCAAAAGAGACCTGAAATAATTGTAGATTTTACTGAGGAGTTGGTTAATCGTGGCCACAGAGATATAGCCGTAGTAATAGCAGGCAAGGATGATGACACAAAGTACCTGCATGATATCGAGAAGATGATATCCCGCAAAGGATTGGAATCAAACATACAGATCATACGTAATCCCAGCGACGAAGATGCAATAACACTTTTCTCTTCAGCAAAGATGCATGTGCTTTTCAGCGGTTCTGTTGACGCTTATGGTAAGAAGCGCAGACATCCAGAACTTGCTCCCTTCACGATCATTGAGGCCGCGACAGCGGGGACTCCATCATTAGTATCCGACTTCCCAGGATCTGATGAACAAGTAATAAACGGAATCACAGGTTATATTATCGCAGAAAACGACAGAGAATCTGCCGTTTCTTGTATCGAAAAGACGATAAACGATAGGGAAGTCTGGAATGCCATGGCGTCCTCAGCGCGGGAGTTCGTCCTTTCTGAAAGAACTTTTCCTGTCGTCACCAAAAAGTTCATCCAGTTTCTGGATAGAATAAGAAATGGTGAGTTATGAATATAGCAGTGATTATACCGGTTGTATACAGATTCATGGGCGTCAGAGAAAGTCTTCTGATTGCAAAATCGCTGGCCGAAGCTGGGATTGACGTTGACATTTTCATTCACACGATTGACGATGATGCGCTCGAGAAACTGAGTAAAAAGACCGGAAATGCAAACGTAATTTTTATACGCTCCGGACGGTATAAATCTGTTTCCAATAAATGGTACTTATATCATCAATTGACTCGAAAGTTGGACAGACAACTTGCCGGTTTAATAGAGAAACGGCATCGAGAGAAGAAGTACGATGTTCTGATTGTATGTGCGAACGAGGGACATTGGATACCAGAATATGTTAAAAAGTGGAACACGACCGCAGTCCCCTTACTGTGTGTCTATATTCAGGAAGTAATTGATCACGTGATAATTCTTGGACGCGATCGTTCCTCGCCCGTACTGAGGGCCTTGATGTCACCATTTCTCTCCCTTCTCCACTTCATAGAAAGCCGAAGACTGGCAGACTTTGACTTCAAAGTGACTAATTCATACTGGACATCTCAGATTGTTCAATACCTATACGGAATCGAGCCGGACATGGTCTTGGCAATAATAGACACAGATTTGTTCAAAAGACCAACAAATTGCGTTAAGGAGGATTATATAGCATTACCTACAGCTAGCTTAGATCGGAACGGTGCGGAAATTGCCGTTAGACTTTTCAATGAGGGTATAAAGTTGATGAGTTACGGACCCTCCAAGGTACATCCCATACCCCACATGGGTTTCATTGATGACGATGCGATGATTAAATTGCTGGCGACTGCCAGAGCCACCCTTTTTTTGTTTGACTATGAAGGACTTGGGCTGATACCTCTAGAGTCTCTGGCCGTAGGAACACCTGTAATCACTTATGACAAGCAGGGACCCTATGCAACCCTTAGTCACACATCCCCAGCATGCGTCTCATTTGGTCACGATTACCAGACGCTTAAGGATCATTGCATTATGAGGCTTTCTGGTGAGCCTGCATCTTCAGAACGATGTGCTGCAGTTACTGAAGCATTTTCACCCAGCAAAGCAATAAGACAATTAATCGGCATCTTCAGAGTGGGGGGAGATTATGAAAGTGGAGATGAATAAAATTGCCGCATTCTTCGAAAAGAATGTCAGGAATCTTGTTCTCATATCACTCTACCTTGTAGTTGACGCCATAATCATTCGCGTAAACTTCGGACCCATGGGTTTTCCACAGGGGACAAACGCACTAGACTTCTATTCATATCTATACTTCATTAAGAAATATGGCTTGTCCACCTGGTATACCTTGACAGATTGGGGACAACCATACCCTGGAGTTACTGGACCAACTCTATTGAGCGCATTATCACTTCTTAATTTCACATTTGCGACAAGACTATTGGCGTTCATTTCAGTCTTTCTTTCTGGGAGCCTCACCTACGTTGCACTCAAAGGTATCAGTCGCAACGAATTCGCCGCATTCGTAGGTGGTTTCTATTACATGTTAACTGCTGAGACCCCTGAGTTCTTTGATGGCCATATAACGGCAATGGTATCCATTGCTTTGGTTCCCTTCTTTTTTTACATACTATACCTCACATTCAAACGACCTACTCTAAAACTGACTGTAACATCGGCATTTTTGTTATATTTACTAGCCTCAGCGGGAGATCTTGGAATGCTTTATATGTTCCTCTTTTTCGCGATACCTGCCGTGTTTTTGATCATTGCGGAGAGAAATATGAACAAATTATACTCCATGAGCGAAATACTGGCCATTGTATTCGGTGCTTTATTATTCTGTACACTAATGATAAGTTGGCTGGTTCCATATCTGCTTGGTGCAAGACCGCAATACACCACCAGTGTAACGAGTGTTGTCATAGGGTTCAATGCTACCGCTGGTGTCGGTCTTATACGGGCACTGTCCGCCTTTATCGGTGATAATTCCTACATTATGTACGGATATGGTCTTTCGACTTATTCCATTGTTCCGGCGAGTAATTACTGGATATATCTTTCGCTTCCATTGTGCCTAGCTGTTTATGTGATCTTCAAGCGAAACTGGAAAATCTCACTTCTGTTTGCTTCTGGAATGATTGCCGCTGTTTTTGCCACAGGAAAGAACTATGAGGTATTGAACGTTTTTAACGGGTTTGCATATGAGCACGTGCCGTATTTTAATTACATTCCTGCATTGTTCAGGTGGGATTTTATCGTTGTTATAGTTTACGCTGTTCTGATTAGCATGCTTGTGTCGGACGCAGCTTCATGGCTGCGTAAGTGGCATGCAACTGAGGCAACGCTGCACCTGCGGCTGCCCTATTTTTTAAAATTGAATTTTAACCGTTCGTACACTGTAAAAATACTGTCCATTGCCATTGCGCTGTTCTTCATGTCCGTGGCATTTACACAGAATTTTCTTGTCTTTTCCGAACCACCGGAAACTTTTCAGTTTCCTGCGAACCACGTACAGGGATATGAATTCGTATCCAAAACACCCGCATATGGGACAGTTCTCACTATTCCGTTTGGATCTGTCTACAGCAGAACACCATGGTGGGAAGGCGTCCCAAAGCTCCATTTTCATGTCTCCTTATTTCATGAATAGAACTTCAGTCATGTTCCAAGCTGGAACGCCCAGTTCCCTTCAACTTGATAGAGTCATAGGCGATGGTCTCACGTTGGGATACTCAAACAATGTTACCAAATTCCTGGGAGCTGTCAACGTACAGTATATAACGGCGACAAAATATGTCGATTGGCTGCAGCCTTCGGATGCGATTTACAATCCTGCCACCTCTTACTACAGCATCTTTAACCAAACTGGAATCGGCATGCCGGTGTTCAATGGGCCATCGCAAAAAGTGTTCGAGTTGAGTGACATCTCTGGCAACGTCTCCTTTTCGCCCAATTACTATGTGTATTTCGGGAACAGCAGCCTGGTTTATGACGTGTTCAATGAACCGTGGTATCTTGGAGCATCTACTCCGCTCATAAATGGAAGCCAGAATGGACTGAACATAACACTCCTTGTAGAACATTCCAGCGGCATAATTTGCTCCCCATCAACTTTGTCCGAAATGTCCTCGTATTTGCTCAAAACTGCTTCGTCCAGCAATGTACCTGTGATTGTTATTGCAGATTATAATTCATTGAACTCTTCTTCAGTCATAAAGAACGAGGCACCATGGGTTTCAAGCAATGGTTATGCATTCTCAAGTTCAGGCTTTGATTCAATGATTCAAATCTCTACTGATGCTCAGAAGCTATTACGTTCTGGATTCCTTACAATTAATATCAGTTCCAGACAGATGCTTTTACCTTTTTCTTCGACCACTTTTGAGTACGGAACACATAAGCAGCGTCTTACGAATTTCGCTAACTCGACCCTGTTTGGGAAGATTCCGTGGACCAATATGAGCGTAGTATCGGCCGGTATAAACAACCAAGACAAATACCCTTATTCCGGATCTGCGGTTACTAATGGCAATGGGAGCGCGCTTCTCAACTGGACCTTTGTACCAAATAATGAAACGTACCAATACCTCAATTTCAATCTTTCCAATCTGTCTGGATGGAACGGGATTCGATTCTCTGCGAACGTCACACTACCGCTTTCTTTTATTATGCAAGCAATTTACTCTGATGGAAATATCTTTTCAGTAAGAAGTTACCAAGTAGTAAACAAGAGCAACAACACTTCTGAGTTCTACCTATTCTTTCCTGCATCGCAGCAATATGCCCTCTACGCGCACAACTTAGATAGCATACAGAGATTTGCCATAGGATTCGATGGCAAATCTCCTGATTTCAACAGGCTTTTTATCGGAAATTTCTCATTCTTCAATTACTCAGGCAGCGCTAATTTTGAAAATTTTCAGCTCTATCAATTGAACAACTCCGGTGTGCAAGACTTGTCGATTTCGACGAATCGAATGAATCTCATCGATACCGTTACTTCAGTATTTGGTAGAAATAATAGCATGGTAAATATTGGGAGAGCAATCGGCGATAAGAGTGCCCAAGTGGATCCAACTGCACTTTCGGTCGATTTGAATACCGCCGCTGGAGAATGGGGAATCCTTACTGCAGCCGAGACGTATAACTCCTTGTGGAATCTACAGGCAAAAGTTGGATATCACCAGCACATCATAGTATATGTCGGGCTCAATGGATGGCTCATCAACACAACTGGGAACCTAAAGGGAAAGGTAATATATCTCGGTCAAAAGTATCTCGAACAAGGAATGATCATAGAAGGCGTGATGCTATCTGTAGTTATACCGCTAGTTTCGATAATGGCATTTTCCCAAAAACGTAAGTGGTGGAGAAAGTGAAGATTGCAATTGTTTCCCGATGTTCTCAAGTTTTTCCTGATATAAGAGGAGGAGCAGATCTGACTGCGATAGAATATGCCCTCGCGCTAGAAAGTACGTGTGATTCTGTTAGCTTCATAGGAAGAGGATCGTTAAGAGGGAATAACGGTAAATTAAATTTCATCAAGATCAACAGCAGCATCCGCATCAATAGCAAATCGAAGATCATGTACTTCCTCAAAGCATTCATTCTCGTCGTGTGGTCCACAGTGGCGGCAGCAACGAACATACGGAAGGAAAGGCCCGCAATTGTGTATACATTTTCGAGCTTCACAACAATCATCCTTAAGCGAATGTTTAAGAATCTTCCTGTGGTATATACAGTAGTAGACCCTGTTTGCGCTTCTAGTGCATTTACGGGGCTCGAATCGGTTATAAGATATCTGAATAATTGGCTGATGGAAAAAAAAGCTATCATTGCTGCCGACTGGATAATTGCCATTTCAAACGACGTAAAAGAACAGATATTGCAACTGGGTTTGCTAGAAGACAAAGTCACTGTCCTGTACCCAATGCCAAATCCCTTTCTTGATGGTGAGATGTGTCTTGCAGATAACCAGAGTCTCAAGGACGTTATCAAAAGTCCATATATTCTCAGTGTAGGTTCTCAGATGGGTAGAAAGAGATTCGACATACTCATAGAAGCAACTAGATACGTCGACAACAGATTGAAATTGGTGCTCGTTGGAAACGGTTCTCAAAGAAAGTCTCTAGAGTTGCTTGCTTCACTTAATGGGGTGAGAGAGAAAATAAAGTTCATAGACGGAGTCGACGACATTGCTCTATCTATCCTGTATAAGAATTCACAGCTCTACGTTCTAGTTTCGGAGCGCGAAGGTTTCCCGATCAGCACAGTTGAGTCCGCTACGCATGGAACACCTGTACTGTATTTCAATCCAAGTATCAGCACCGAAGAGTATCTCTCACAACATTTTCTGGCGTTCAACAACATTTCTCCCGTTTTCATTGCAGAGAGAATAAACGAGCGTTTTAGAATGAAAAATGCTGGTGAAATGGATAGGATTGAGACTTCCCGGTGGGCGAAAGGCTTTTTTAGTTCGACCGAAAAAATCAGAAAGGAACTTACTTTGTTAAATGAAACGCTGACCAATAACTTTATGAAGAAAATAGGCTCGAACAGTTTATGGCGTTAAAGGCAAATGCAGCCGTGAGCACTTTTACTGAATATATAATGCCGAAGCGTAAACTCCTGGCTGGTGGCAATCTATAATCACCAATATTGGACTTTACTACCTGCATAGTAAAATATGATTGAGTGATTGATGGTCGGACCTACCGAATAGTACCGCACAGAGCCCCGTGTAACAAGTCAGACCATTCTTTAGACAATAACACGAATGTGAAGATTGATCTACCTCCATAATTTCTCAGTCAATTACCGGAAAGGATTCACCATCATTCTGTATCACGTGACAGGCCTATATTGACCAATAATGGCTGCGAAAGAAGGAAT
>JAKBSX010000043.1 GCA_021844725.1 Actinomycetes bacterium
CACTCCAGGACCCGAGGCTGACAAGGGCGTGGCGGGGGTAGAAATCGACCCCTATCACGTCGGCCAAGCTGCGGGCGATGGTCAACGAGTCACCCTGGTCGCGGGTCCGCCACCACTGGACGAGGCGCACCGGCGTGGAAGTGGGAAGGAACCCGTTGAGCACGACCGGCCGGGAAGGATCTACGGATCTAACTGCATCGACTTCCGACCGGACGAACGAGGCTGAGAGGCGCCACGAGTGCTCAATACCTAGCGGGTCAACCGCCTCGTGCTCGACCTGCCAAGCGACGACTGACTCGCGGTCGCGATACCGCTCGACGATCCGTCGGGCAAAGGTGGTGCTGGCCTCGAGCAGCGACGGGTGCGTCTTCGCGGACACGACGCTGTGCTCGGGAATGGGACTGTCGAGAACGTGGTCAGGGACGAAGTATTCGGGGTAGCCGAAGCATTTGACCGGCCCGACGCAGATGATGATCTGTTTGTCGGCCGCTTCGGCTGCGTCGACTTGCCAGTCTAGCTCGGAGAAATCGAAACGGCCAGGTTGCGATTCGATATGGTTCCAATACGCCGCCAGCCGGATGATGTCGAATGGGTACTCGAGGAGGGAGTGCAACGCGTCAGTCGGCACCAGACCAAATGACTCCGCTTGGCGGGGACGGAAGCTGATCCCGAGCATCGTGGATAGTCCAGGTACAACCGATACACTCTGCCAGCGGTCGGTCAGAGGGCGCTCTAGGCGCTTGAGCCGCAACTCCGTGGCCAAGCTTATAGCCGCGGAGGCGATACAAATCGAACTGGTGATACCGATGCTCATTCTGTGTTTGCGTTCAGAGTGTGCCATGCGGTCCAACTTGTGTTCGGGTTTCATCGGGCGCCACCAGACTAGCGACCAAGGAGGCGACCTGGCGGGCTGCCTGGGGCTTGGACAGGGACAGCGCTGAGTGTCGCATTGCTTGTAAAACATTTGGGTCGTCCTTGAGCCGAGCGATCCAATCCACGACGTCTGCGGTCTTGGGCGTGTGCGCGCCGGCTCCAGCACGGACCACTAGCTCGGTGTTGCCTCGTTCTTGCCCAGGAAGATGTGAGGTGATGAGAAGGCAGGCGCCGCAGCAGGTCGCCTCTGCGATCGTCTGTGGCCCAGCTTTCGTGACGACCACGTCTGCGGTTCGATACCAGTCGGCCATGTTGTGCACGAACCCTTTCACCGTCAGTCTTGGCGAGCAGAGTGCCCTGAGTCGAGCCTCAAGACGGCGGTTGCGACCACAGATCGCCACGACTTCTACATCATCGAAGGCACGCGTGACGGCATCAGCGTTACGGGCGATTGGACCCGACCCTTCCGCTCCTCCGGCTAATACCACGAGAAATCGCCCGGGGCGTACCCCGAGCCGAAGTCGGAGCTCCTGTTGTTGGCGACAGGTGAGCGGCGCAGCACTGAACGCGCTGCCGACAGGGAGCCCGAAGCTATGACAACGTTGTGGAGCGATCCCATCCGTTTCGAAACGTTGCCTCACTGCCGCCGAGGGCACGACAATCCGTTCCACGAAGCCATAGTGCCAGGCTGCATGCGTGGTGACCAGGTCGGTAACCACCGTGACCACCGGAGTTCCAACGGTATGGCGACGGACAGCCCGGACCGCTGCCGCCGTGGTAAGGGGGTGAAAGGACAGCACAACTGCTGGCTGGAGGCTCGCTATGACTTCTGCAACTGGGCCGTCGACAAGACGCAGCCACGTCCGGCGCAGGAGTGCGGCGGCATGCTGAGAGTCACTGGCATGGTACACCGCGCCCCACGACCAGGGAGCAAGCCGTACAATCGGACCGTAGAGCCCGGCGACGTTACGGAGCAGATGAGGTGAGCGCGGCGCACTCAGTGGATCGTAGAGCAATGGGGCGAAGACGCCGGGATACTCGGCTTTGAGCGCATCTGTAACCGCTAGGGCAGCGCTGCGATGGCCGCCGCCGGTGTCGGCAAAGAGGCATAGCACAGGAATGCTCATCGGCTGCGTTCCCTGTACTCCCACAGCCGCTCTCCGCCAAGGAGAAACAACACGAATAGCGGCACCATAACCGCCAAATCGCCAGTCGGCCCTAAGGTGACTACCTCACCATAGCCGGGCGTTCCGACATAGAATGCAGCCCTAGTGAGCTCGACAGCGTAGCGCATGGGCATTGCCCATCCTAGAGCATTGAGCCAACCTGCCACCCCACGGAGGGGAACCACAACGCCGCTCAACACATATTGGGGCACAATCAAGAATTGGAAGACTTGCATCGCTGACCGCTGATTGGGAAGGGCGGCTACTGTCGCCAGCCCGAATGACGCCCCCAAGAGGGCACAGGCGACACACGGGGCCATTATCAACATAAGCTGGTGGAACCCTATATTCACGCCGAATAAAAGAGCAGCGAGAGCTATGCATACTCCTTGGCAGAGAGCCACGGCCGTCTCGCCTAGCACTTTGCCCGACATCAAAACCAGACGTGACACCGGAGCGACGAAAAGCTCCCGGGCAAAATCCAGTTCGCGATCTTCGACAAGCGAGATCATGCCGGCAGCTGCGGACTGAAAAATGGTCGCCGCCAGCACGCCGGTGAAAATTATCGGCAAACACTGCTGGTTACGCTGCGGCAGTAGAGTATACAGCGGTTCCAGGAATTTCGTCGCTCACGCCCCGCGAGAGCGAAATCGTGATCCTTGCTGCCAAAGGGCTGTCAAATCAGGAGATTGCCATCAGACTTTTTATGAACCCGTCAACTGCAAAGGTGCATGTGGGCAGACCCATGGCCTAGCTTAGGAGGCGTGATCGAATATAACTCGGTAAAAGTTCGGACTGACAACGTTTAGCGCCACTGCCACTTGCTGCTTTGAAGCAGCCGGTGACCGCCCGTTTGACCCGAGCCTCCAGGAAGTGGACCTCGACGACGACTGACACCCAAGCAACCACCCCATTCGCTGGATGTAGAGCGACGCTGTCACGAGGGCGCAGGCAACCGCTATCGCCGCACCCTCCGCAGCAACAATCAGCCAAAATCCTCTGCGATTGCCCGGGGATCCTGAGCGCCCAGTAGCTGGACGCTGTAGGTTGCGGGTGGCAATAAGTGATATGACGAGTCCGGAAAATGCCACTATTGCGGCGAAGCGCAGTACGGCTGGGCCAGGTGCTGGCAATAAGCCGGAGTTGGCCTCCGGTCGCAGGATCTCCTCGAGGACTTGTCCATCCGAAGGGTATCAGGCACGATTCGGGTCAAACTCAAGGACCTGAGTAAGGCGGATGTTGTTGCCTGAGGGGTCTTGGAAAGACGTGTCGATTCCATACGGGTGCCTGGTGGGAGGATCGTTAAAGTGCACCCCTCGAGACGCCAGTTCTTCATAGCTGGCTTGGCAGTCATCGGTTTCGAGAAAGAGTGTACCGCCCATACCCTTGGCCACAAGCTCCGCGAGAGCGGCGCTTGACTGCTCATCGATCATCGGCGGTCCCGGGATGGGCATCAGGACCAGCCCGACCTCATTCTGTGTGGCCGGGCCAACAGATAGCCACCGGAAGTTCCACGCTTCCATGCTGACATCAGCGCGAACTTCCCAGCCGAGGGTCTGAGTGTAGAACATGAGCGCCTCGTCCTGGTCGCGGACCCAAAACTGCGCATGGCCGATCTTTATCATCAGGGTTCCTCTCGGTAAGTGTCGGGTTTGCTACCGCATTAGTAAGTGTAAACAGCAGAATCAAATTGACCCGCCTACAGCAATAAAAACTGACTTCCCAACAGACGATAGTTTGGAGGACTCCCTTTACACAAAGCTCCTTTTTGGGACTAGAACATCTCTAACAAAGCAGTCCAGCTAAGACCAATCATTGAGTTCCAAGGAATACAACTTGATACTTTAGATCCTCCCAATTCAAATCACGAGTCTTAGATTGGATAAACTAACTTCGTACGTTAAAAATCCTGAAGCGGAATCAATCGTGGCTGACGATCTAACTATAAGTTTCGATGATCTACTTATCCGAGATTTTTGCAGCCTTTATACCAACCAATTCTTGACCTTTCCAGCCAACAAACAGTGGAAGTTGAGGTGTTGGCGCGTTCGAACACAATGTTAATCCTGACGCTGCATTCCAGCTAGCGAGACGACTAGGCCGGATAGCCGAACTGGATATGACATGCCGAAATGCCGCTATAGATGTCGCCATAAACACAGGATTGCCCGAAAACTTCGCACTTTTTGTCAACTTGGAACCATCCACGATTACCGCAGAATCAGCTCGGCAACTCGTGGAACTCACCCAGGGAAAGCTCAATCTGGTAGCAGAGATCAATGACAGGGAGCTCATGTCCCGGCCTGCAGAGTTGACCAAAACTGTAAACCAGCTTTGCGCTGCCAACTGTGTCGTTGCTCTTGATGATGTTGGAGCAGAGCCGGATTCATTGGCCATGCTTCCACTGGTTGATTCAGCAGTAGTCAAACTTGATATCTCCCTGATTCCCCGCTAGCCCGATGCAAGGCAGGCTGCGATTTTCACTGCGGTCACGGCCGATGCGGAACGAACCGATGCAGTGGTCCTGGCGGAAGGGGTGGAAAATGAATTTGATTTGGACCAGGCCATGGCTCTTGGAGCATCCCTGGCCCAGGAATGGCTATTCGGGCGTCCAGGTCCGCTTGAAAAATACACTTCTCCAGAGAAGCTCGTAATTTCCCAGCAATTTCCTATTCCGATCCCCAATTCTCCTTTTGAAGCTGTCGATAGATCGAAGCTGAATTAGCTAAAAAAGGGCTACTACTTGGCATATCGCATCATCTAGAGAGCCAGGGGCTGCACCTTCAAAACTACCCGTCATTCTGAGCACTTTCCAAAGCGCTAAGCAATTCACCCCGGATACAGGTCGCCGATATTCGCTCCTTGCTAAGAGAGGTCCTTTGGTGGCAGCCCTGGGAGAAAACATGTCGGCTGAACCCCTGCCGGATATCCGTGGAATCGACCTGACTGTAAATGATCCACTTGTCGACGGGTGGGTTGTTGTAGTTGTGGGGACCCATTATCATGGGGCACTTATTGCTAAAGATCTTGGCGACACCGGGTCCATAGAGGACCGAGACCGCCGATTTGCCTACGTGGTTACCCGTAGCTCCGATACAGTTCTTGCTGCCGCCCGGAGCCTGCTCCAAAAACTTGCTCCAAATTACTCGTAGGCATCTCCGACGTCGGCGCGAAAATCTGAGTTCGAACACTTTCCATCCATTGGTATTGAAAAAGTATAAATGCCGATTCTCTCACCAGATCTCATTGTGAGTCGGTTATAAAATAGCGAAACCATCGTTGCATAAACTCAAACTGCTAATCCGCCAATACATCGGATCTGTTTCTCTGTAATCTGTAAAGAAACTTCAAAGTGAGCGGTAAACGAATGTACCGGATCAGCACCGAACTGACCAAGACCAGGGTTAAGTATCAAAAGACAGCAATTCAGCTAAGAATCCCATAAGTCACACGGCGCAGCTACGACGTCGATCCCGGCCTACATTATTTCAAAGTCCGAGAGCAATTAAGAACAGAGCATGAACAAATCATACACTAGATCATTTACGAAGTATTTAACCTCTAATCTCAGCTATAAAGCGGTTCTCTCCGCTGTTGCACTGGCTTTATGCTCATGTTCTTCGACCATGGCTGCTGGATCTGCTTCAAACGCCGGGACACGTCAATCCAGTCGGACAACCCTCACTACAACTCTTCCGTCTACCACTACCACAACGTCGCTTCCTAACTGTCCAACCAGTGCTTTAACGCCATGCAGCCCTCAGATACTGCCCTCACCTTCGCCAATTACGCCATTCAACCCAAAAGCAGGCTCAACCCAGGGTATATGGAAACCCTCCGGTCGGATGGTGAACGGGCATGCGGCGGTGTTCGAGACAACTTTGATACCGCCAGGAGGTACAGCACCTGCCGGAATTGCATGGATGGACACTGGCTTGCTTTCTGCAAGGTTGTACTCTGGATCCGTAAGCCCCGGGAAAGGGCCGTACACCTACACCGCACCAATTCAGCCCAAGCAGTCAGCTTCATTGGTCGCCGCATTCAACGGCGGATTTATGATGAGCGTAGCTCAGGGTGGCTACTATACCGAAGGACAAACGGTATTTCCACTTAAAAATGGTGCTGCCTCGCTGGTAATATATTCGAACGGAAGTATCGATATTGGACCGTGGGGGTCCGGACCGGGCTTCACTTTGTCAGCAAATGTTGTGAGCGTCCGTCAAAATTTATCCCCTTTGGTGGTAAATGGAGCTCCAACACCACTTGCTTCAAGTTCCGATTGGCAAATATGGGGTGCTACTTGCTCCAAGACATCATGTACTGGCCCTGGCATTGAGCACCAGTGGAGATCCGGTATCGGCATGACCGCAGATGGTGCGGCAGTGTACGTAACTGGGCCGTCCCTTGATCCGCTCCAACTAGCCCAACTTCTTGTACGAGCTGGAGCTATCAGCGCAATGCAGCTGGACATAAATCCCGATTGGCCTGATTTTGCTACATATAATCCATCGGCGCCAAACGGACTTGCCTCAGCTAAAAATGGAACCAAACTTCTACCCAATACAGTTCAAGGCCCCTGGACCTTCTTTGAACCTACTTGGGCCCGAGATTTCTTTACAATGTCCGCTCGAAAATAATCAATCAAGAAAACAAAACCGACTGGCAACCGCAATTTTCTCATCGAAACTAGGGTTTGAAGCAATATACAATGCAGGGCTACAGAAATATTATGCCGTCAAAAACTCTATTTGAATCCTTATAAATCAACTGGCTTTTATACGCTTGGCGGCATACATATCTTGGTCTGCCCGACTAATGCAAAGGTCTGGGTCTTCACCAACGCACGCAAGGTATGAACCGACGCTCGCCTCCACCGTCACCCAAACCCCACCAGCTAAAATAGGCTCGGACACTGCTGCTCCTATCCTGGCGACAAAAGCTGGCAACTGATCTTCAGAGATCCTGGGAATAAGTACAGCAAATTCATCACCGCCTAAGCGGCCAACTACCGCACCCTTCCTAGTGACAGAAAGCAACCGGTTTGAGATTCTCTGTAATATTTCGTCCCCCACGGCGTGACCATACTTATCGTTTATTGGCTTAAATCTATCAAGATCGAGGTATAGCACCCCAACTTTGCGTACCCCTTTGGAGCCAGGACGAGGCCTCAGAGAATTCCTCAGGTGATTGTAAAATGATCTTCTATTATTTAGGCCGGTGAGAGGATCTTGAGATGCCTTGCGGATGAGGTCAATCTCTGCCGCTTTACGGCGGGAAATATTTAAATGGGAAACTAATACCCCGCTACCTAACGAAGTCATTCTCATCAAATACCATCTACTGGCTTCCGGAGAAGCGCAGGGATATTCAAATTCCCTTTCGACAGCCCTGCCGCTGAGTACGTCATTCAATGCGTCGACGACCATTCCTGCTTCAATACAGCCGCTCTCAACTGCTTTATTACACACCGTAAAATAGTTGATGCCAACACCTAGAGTCGATTCGTCACCGCCATTGTCGCGCCCGAATGTCTTCCAGGCATAATTAACAGCTACAATCGTGCCGAAACTATCAAGAATTGCAGTTGCATCAGGCATAGCATCAAGAAGACTCCCTGGACCGATGTCTTCAATCGACAAAGCTTCGCCTTGATTAACTTCTGTCAACCTGAACCTCTCACCCATCAGCACTCCTGGCCGACAAATCAATCCACCAGAATTTTAACTCCGAAAGTCCACAACTTCTGAAAACAAAAATTACATAACTTCTATTCCGCATAAAAAACCGCAAAATGTTGCAGGTTCCATGATGAACCAAAGATTTGGAATCAGCCGCCAAAGCATTGGTAATCACTAACACTGGAGCGAGAGCAAAGATCAGGATAAGACAACTACTTCCCACCAAAGTTTCCCCGGTGAATCAGAGTGATATGAAGTCTTTAGATTTCACCATCTTGGACAACGGATCAGCATCCAGCTAACGCGCGACCATCGATATCCAAATCCTTCGCGGAGACCAGTTCACAGACCCGTACGAATCATTTTTCAAACCATCAAGCAGCTGTTGGCATTTGAGTCAGTGATCACCCCATTCTGATCAAAACTTTCCCAACGGTCGAGTTCTCAACTGCTTCGTGTGCCTTGGCAGTATCCTCCAAGCTGAAGTAATGAATTGGCATCCCTGCATCTTGGCCAACGGTGAGCACACCATCCACCAACGCCCTCTCGACATCTTCGACAGCTTGTTTCTTTACGACCTTTGGAACAGAATAAACCATAACAAACTGATATCTCACATTCGCCATCATCGAAGGTCTAATCGGAAGCTCTAGTTGATCACCATCATTTGCATAAATTGCTATCGTGCCATTGCTTGATATGACTGCCTGGTCTAGTTGGTTATTGGCAAATGGGGCCACTTCAACCACAATATCCATACCGTTGCTTGATAACTTTCTTAGTTCAGCAATCGGATCTGAAGTTCGGTAATTGACTATGTGGTGAGCCCCTGCCGCCTTGGCTAGCACTTCCTTGTCTGATGAACTCACCGTAGTGATTACTTCGGCTCCTGCCCATTTGGCGAGCTGGATTGCAGCATGGCCTACAGCTCCAGCTCCACCAGCCACTAGCACTACTTTCCCCACTAGAGATCCTGGAGCAAGCCGACCATCGCAACCTGGGTGGACAGTAAGACAACGATGGGCAGTAAGTGCAGGAATTCCAAGGCTGGCACCTTGTTCAAAGGTTGCTGAGTCCGGCAAAGGGACAGCCTGCGACTGTGGTACAGCCACCATCTCCTGCGCCGTGCCATTAGGCCTCTGATATGCGGCCTCCCAGATCCATACCCGCTGACCAATTCGCGACTGACTAACTCCCTCGCCAACCTCAATAATCGTACCCGAACCGTCCTGATTAGGAACGACCTCAGGAAACTGAAGGGGATCCCCAGGCTTGGCTCCCCGCCTGCTCTTCCAGTCTGTAGGATTTACGCCCGAATACTCAATCTTCACCACCACCTCCCCAGGGGCCGGAGTGGGCGGATTACGTTCCACAAGCTGAAGAACAGTTGGATCACCAGTTTCGCGGTAAATAATTGCGCGCATGCTACCTTCCTTGATCCCTCGAGAATTCTAACGCCTTCAATACAATAACATTGAAACGGCTCACGAATCATCCACTCAGTCCCTCTCGATTGGAAGCAGCACCCAGTTCCCTCAATCACAAGCTACGCATGGCTACCAAAGGGCTGGGAAGCAATCAGGGTCAGACGATCTCGATCGACAAAGTCAGTCGGGATTCCAATCGTATATGGAAATACGGGTGCGTCAACCTTGAGCCACTATTACCCAACAAGCTGGCACCCCATTCGATGGTGCCATCTTCAAGCAATCGCATTGTCAATAAAAACGTATCTGAGTAATGAGAATTTTCAAAGCTGACAGCAATGGGAAAAACAACTGTACCACCTGGATCAAATCAAGCCGCTTGCAACTCAAACGTATCGCCATATAAAATTGAATCCCTGTTCGCCATGGTAAATAATCTTAAATTCCATCATTACTGGCTATATTTTTGGATTTTCCGGACTGAAAAAGACTCTAACAATATACCCTGGTAGGTATGTGTACTGCTATTACGTGTAATAAATGCCATCGTCCAACATGGACAGGGTGCGGAGCCCATGTAGAACAGGTCTTAGGACATATACCTCCGTCAGAACGATGCCAATGCTACAGTTCAAGCCCACAGGGCACGAAAAGGCGCTGGTTTTCCAGATAACAACCTAGATATATGCACAACAAACTGATCTGGCCTTCTTAATAAAGAAGGCCAGATCAGTTGCATTAAATCTTCAACTTATGACCCTCTAGCACAACCCAGCTGATGAATTGGATTACTACAGGCCAGTTTTCATAGCTCTTTATCAAGCCCAATCGAGGTGGAGCACCTTAGCACTCAGTGGACTTTACGCATCAGGTTCTCGTTCGCACCAGGCCATACCGTTGGGTCGTGACCAGGAATTAATTGGTAATTGTACGATTTAGAAATCTGCTTGAGCTTGACAATCTGCTCAACTGTTTGGCGAGGCTCTACATCGATAAAACCCCCAATAGCCACCTCGTCATCAAAATTCTCGTGCAAGTCCCCCGCATCGAAGGCAAACACCAAGCCGCTTGACTCCTCGCCGTCAAAATGGACCACAAAACTCATGTGACCGGGAGTATGACCAGGAGTGAAAATGGCTTCAACTCCTGGAGCCACCCGTCCATCGCCTTCCAACTGAATCCAGTTGACCGAAGGGTCATCGTAATCTACCCGTGCATACCCGTCAGACTCGCATTTTACCTGATCGCCAAGACCAAACTCCAGTTCCTGCTTCTGAATAAATATGGGAGTGCCACCTGCGAAATGGCGTATACCCCCGGAATGGTCATTATGAAGGTGGCTGATGGCAACCCCCGAAATGTCTTTGGCTCCTAGACCTACCTTGTTTATAGCGTCGATCAAAGGATCCTCATTATATTTGGGCAAAATCGGCTTGGTGTTTGCCTTCGATGCG
>JAKBSX010000044.1 GCA_021844725.1 Actinomycetes bacterium
CACAAGATGTAGGTGCCGATGAAGGGATTAGGCCTGGCACCACCTCAGAGTCATTAGCAAAGTTGCGTCCAGCCTTTGACAGTCAGGGATCGATCACTGCAGGAAATGCGTCTCAAATATCTGATGGCGCTGCCGCGGTGATTGTTACCAGCAGAGAAGTGGCTGAGAGACTTTCGGTGAAACCGTTAGCGGAAATTATCGGCTATGGTCAGGTGGCAGGACCCGACGCTTCACTTTTAACTCAGCCTTCACATGCCATTAAGGCAGCGCTTGCCCAGTCGGGCCTTTCAATTTCTGATATTGACCTTTTTGAGATCAATGAGGCTTTTGCCGCTGTGTCTTTAGCCTCAATGGATGAGCTCGGTATCCCGGACGGGATAGTCAACGTCAACGGCGGTGCGATTGCCTTAGGGCATCCGATAGGTGCTTCAGGGACTCGTTTGGCACTGACCCTGGCCGCCGAGCTAAATCTCAGGGGCGGCGGCGTTGGAGCTGCGGGACTGTGCGGTGGTGGCGGTCAAGGTGACGCCATCGTGTTGCGGACGGTCTCCTGAGCCAGATCTCACTTTGGATGTGCTAAAGAAATCTCGTTGGCACCGAGGTACGGCTGGAAAGCAATGTCGAAAGTTAAATTCGGCCGCGGCTTCCGGGTGGCATTTTCATTTCCCACCCAGAAGCTTACGATGTTTGCTTGGGCGGATTTTTGCGTTTGTCCCTGGGCCCTGGTTGACCTCCAACAATTTTGGACTGGCTGTGAAATAAAATTTGGAAATCTAAATTCAAGATGTCAACAACCATTCCTGTGGGCTAAAGTCAGTGCATGCCAAATGTGTCTGAAAGATTAATTGAGCTGAATATCCAACTGCCGATGCCTCCTAAAGCAGCGGGTTCGTATCTTCCAGTAGTCAGAAGTGGCCAGCTTCTGTTTATTTCCGGCAATTTACCGCTCCAGGATGGAAAGCTGTTTAGCCCGGGAGTGGTTGGGGACAGTGTCGATATTGAATTTGCCAGCAAGGCCGCCCGAATTTCAGCAATTAATATTCTTGCTAATGCGGCTGCGTATCTGGGATCGATAGATGAGATAAAGCAAATAGTCAAGGTTACAGGTTTCGTGGCGAGCGCTTTTGGGTTTACTGACCAGCCCAAAGTAATAAACGGGGCATCAGATCTGTTTGTTGAGATTTTTGGAGAAGCTGGCCGGCACGCCAGATCAGCCGTTGGAGTTTCAGCGTTGCCTATGGGTTCTTGTGTAGAAGTGGAAGCAATCATCGAGATCTAGCTCCGCTAAAAGACCTTACCGATAGATAAGCTTGATTATTTGGAGCCTTAGCTTTGCGTGCCAGTTTTCGATTGGTTGCAGCTGAACCAAAGAAACCGTTACGGAGTTCAGCTTCTAATTCTCCATTAAACCTGGAATTTGGCTAGACGAGCGTGGGGATATTTAGTCTTGACTGACTTGCTGCTGAGAAATTATTTTGGGATTTTTTAACAAGTTCCAACTGGGATAATCGGCTGTCTGTCAAATGTGATCTCTGGATGAATTGGCTTGGGCCATTTGGGCAAATCCTGAAAAGTTGCTTGCGAGGTCGAGAACGGGCTCGATTTTGAAGTGTAGGGGAGGGTGTAGATCCTTCCCAGGGCCAGAATGTTCGATTCGTCTGTCAGGCAATCTGTCGGAAAATCAATCGCGCCATCTATGCTTATCTGCGTGACTACGCAGATAGATAGGAAGCCAAGCGAAGAGCAGGTGGCACTTGCTGTTGATATGCTCAAACTTCTTGCTGACAGCACCAGGCTTAGAATTGTCTGGACCCTTTTGCATGGTGAGCATTCCGTGAACGAGCTTGCCAGTCATTTAGGGGTCAACCCCGCCGGTGTTTCGCAGCATCTGGCAAAGCTGCGATTAGCCCGAATAGTGACTGTGCGTCGAGAGGGGAACCGGGCCTTCTATGCAGCCGAAAATCCCCATATCCGCCAACTGGCAGAAGAAGCGCTTTTCCACGCCGATCATATTGTAGCTGGACCTCTGGTCCATTCGGATGAGATGGAGAAATCTGATTCCCAGCCTAGGAGACAGGCATGAACAAAGAAGCAAACAGTGCATCTGGTAGGTGAGCATCAATCTTGGGATCCGTTTCCTGCTGTTCAACACGGGAATGACAGGCTGGATCGAAGTGATGCTTATAGGGCCATAGCGATTTCGGCAATTGGGTTGGGGATTACCGGTCTGATTGAACTGGGAATTGCAATTCTGGGAGGCTCCGTTGGCCTTCTTAGCGACGCTTTGCACAATCTTTCCGATGTGAGTACCTCTTTGGTTGTTTTCGTCGGGCTTCGTATATCAAAACGGCCTGCGACTGAAACACATCCCTATGGATGGAATCGGGCCGAGGATATTGCCGGTTTGGGCGTTGCGGCAGTGATCTGGCTAAGCGCTGCCTTCGCGGGTTATGTTAGCATCGAGAAGCTAATAAATCATGGTTCTACCAGCTATTTGAGCTATGGTATAGCTGCAGCTGTGATAGGAATCTTAGGAAACCAGATCGTGGCCCGCTATAAGCTTAAAATTGGTATGCGAATCCAATCTGCCACACTTATTGCCGATGCTCAGCACTCTTGGCTTGATGCGATTTCATCGGCAGGGGCAATGTTTGGATTGATAGGTGTGGCAATAGGTTTCCCTTGGGCCGATGCTGTGGCCGGATTGGTTGTAACGGGTTTTATCTGCCATGTGGGCTATGAAGTGACCGGTGACTTAGTCAGGCACCTTATGGATGGTGTTGAGCCTGGGATTCTTGCTAATTCCACCCTTGCAGCCACCTCGGTTGAAGGTGTGGCGCATGCCCATGTGAGAGCCAGATGGATGGGTCGGTCGCTAATTGTTGAGGTGGAGGGTTTCATCTCTCCAGAAGTGACAATAGAAGCGGGCGCAAGGATTGGCGACGATGTTGAGTCAGCAATTCATGAAGCAGTCCCTGAGGCACGGATCATACTTTGGATTCCCAAGCCAATAACTGAGCCATCTGATACATAGAGCCACAGGAAAAATTAGACAATTTCATCTCAATTGCAGGAACGCTTTTCTGCAAAAAGATGATTTATCGGTTAAGGGTTTCGCTGCCCAACTGGTTGTAGAAACAGAGGGTGAAATCAGCAACTGATTTGGCTCGATATAATGCTTCGTCCGCCTTCGCGTACAGATCATCGAATGAGGACGCATCAGATGGTTTTAGTGAAACACCTGCGGAGATCCCTATTTTCCATTCCCGGAACGGGATTGTAACGAGTATTCTTCGAAGGGTCTCTGAAATCACTGAAAGGTCTTCGGAACCTGTCAATGGAAGCCATATGGCGAACTCGTCTCCCCCTATCCTGCCGAACATGTCGCCCCTTCGTAGTTGAGATTGGACCATTGTCGAAAGCTGTTCCAGAATCTTGTCCCCTTCAACATGGCCTTGCACATCATTTACGATTTTGAAATTGTCCAGATCTAAAAGAATAAAGGCGCCCGATTCCTGTTTGCCATCCAGTTCGTTACGGAATCCGCGCCGATTGAGTACTCCGGTCAAAGGATCCGTCTTTGCTTGTAGGTCAAGTTCAAATATGGATTTCTTTAGAGCCCAGTTTTCGTTGAAGTGTCGTTCTGTGAGAAGCTGATGATATGTATCAAGTGTTTGTCCAACGTCTTTAAGCCAAATTCTGCGAAATTCATCAATATTGGGCATATCTTGAAGATATTTGTTCTGGATCTGGTGGTATGACTCGAAGATTTTATTGTATGCCAAGATATACCAGGAGATTCTGACATCATGGAGAATGTGGCTCCTGCCAACGTTTTCAGAGAGTGCCCTGGCCTCTTCCTCTGGTGGAAGCTGGGAGATTTTAGCCAGGTGGCGTTTCATCAGCTGGCTGTGGTGCAGCAGTGAATTTTCATCATCAAAAAGTTTGCTAGCTTCTCGGTCCTGATGAATCCAGCTTTCAAACCGGGACACGAAATCGGCGATTATCTCCCTTACCGATTCCGATAATGCCCCTAGTTCATCGTCTTCATCCATCGCTCTCTAGATTAGTCATCTCAGAGCTCTGCCGCATGTGTATATTGCTGTCCTTATAAACCAGCATCCGGACCCATCGTTTATAATTACAGGGACACGGACAGGTAGTGATCGGCCTGCCACTTTGGACCCAGGACTTTGAACTATGATGTCCTGGTGACCTTTCGGACTAAGACCCCAATTTTTGTTATATCTGCGCTGCTCTTGGCAGCTTGTGGCAGTTCTCACCCAGCCAGGACATCGGCCTCGACAACCACTTCACAGGTGACCACCACCTCTACCAGTACCAGCACCACTACCACCTCGGCTCCGTCAGGACCAGCCCCGGCGGTAGCCAGTTTGAACTATGTTAAAACCATTTCCTCGCCGTCTCTACTTGCCAACATCACTTATCCGGAATTAGGCGGAATGGCATCAAACTCTATCCAATCCAACATCAACACTGCGATAAAGATTGCTGTGCGGGGATATATCACCAGTTTTGAGTCTCAGCTTGGAGAACAGAGCGGGCTGAGTCCTTCCGGGGGCAGCGGTTCTGAGCAGAGTCAGATAAGCGGTTCATTCACTACGGAATTCAAAGATGCGAAGTATGTTTCGTTTAGATTTCTGATTACCAGTTACGCGGCCGGCGCAGCTTCGCCTACGACTACGGTTCCCACATTGACTTTTGACCTTGCTACGGGACAACAGATGACTCTCTCAAGCCTGTTTGCAAATCAGAGCTATTTGACTACGCTTTCAAATCTCTCTCGGGGCCAGCTTCAATCAACTTTGGGCAGCGCAGCAAATGTCAACCAGATTGACGGGGGCACGCAGCCTGTACCGTCCAATTTTGCTGATTGGAATCTAACTAATAAAGGACTGGAACTGTCATTTTCCCAAGGTCAAGTTGCTGCAGTGGCATCAGGAGTGGTCAAAATTGTCATTCCCTACGCAGATTTGTCCGGGATCGCCAAAAACCCCGGTCCACTCGTCTCTAGGTAGCTGACCCGGGTGGATAATGAATTAGGCAGTTGGCTGATCGAGATCTCTGGGCCCCAGTTTGAAAAAGTTTGGAAGGGGCATATCCAGGGCTTGTTTTAAAAGATCGAGATAGTCGAGCCTTGGAAGTTCAATTGCGCCTAGTGATTGTAAATGAGCTGTCTGCCACTGGGCGTCAATCAGTAGTCCTCCACTTTTAGCCATTTGTGAAATTAATGCATACAGTGCTGCTTTAGACCCGTCGGTTCGGGAATGAAACATCGACTCCCCGGCAAAGAGGCCTCCGAATGAGATCCCATAAAGACCTCCAGCCAGTACTCGACAATTGCCTTCAATTGTCCAGGCTTCAATGCTGTGCGCCCATCCAAGTCTAAAAAGTTCGCTATAGGCCTCTTGTATCTGTGGAGTTATCCACCCCCCTGGCCTGGCCGGATTGGCGCATCCGGTGATTACCTGTTCAAAGGCAAGGTCGATCGAGTAGCTGAACTTTTGTAGCGACTTTCTAAGAGACCGAGATATTTTCATTGGCGATTGTTTGTCATTTTCTCCATAGAGAAGAAATACCCCCCGCTTTTGCGGGCAAAACCATCCAATCTGATTGTCATCGACTGGCATTGGAAAGATCCCGCTTCTATATCCATTCAATAAAGTTGCTGGAGCCAGATCTCCGCCTAGAAAGATCAGGTCAGAACTAAAAGTGTCTTCTGCCAGCAACGTTGTCATCTCCTCAAGGTCTGGGATGTTGAATCTTGAGATGCCTGGATCTTTGGGAGTAAATGTCATTATTGAAAAAACTAGCGCTATTGCTTTGAGAGCCGTTAACCTAGGTAATCATGTCGGAACAACCGATCACTAAAAAGTTAGAAGATTTAAAGCAACGTAGGGCCCAGGCGTTGGTGGCGGGTTCGCCTCACGCTATCGAAAGGCAACATGCCAAGGGCAAGATGACCGCAAGGGAGCGGATCGATTACCTTCTCGATGAAGGGTCTTTCCAGGAACTGGATATGTTAGCCAGGCACAGGGCTCACGGTATGGGGCTCGAGGATAACCGTCCCTATACCGACGGAGTCATAACTGGATTTGGCACCATTGATGGTCGCAAGGTATGCATTTTTTCTCAGGATTTCACAGTTTTTGGTGGAGCTCTCGGAGAGGTGTTTGCGGAGAAAATCCATAAGGTAATGGATTTGGCGTCCTCAGTTGGAGTTCCAATGATCGGACTCAATGATGGTGCGGGTGCGCGTATCCAAGAGGGTGTTGTGTCGCTTCACTCCTACGGCGGCATATTTTTCCGAAATGTGTCTTCATCCGGAGTAATACCCCAAATCTCTGTAATTTTGGGGCCCTGTGCGGGTGGAGCGGTGTATTCGCCAGCGATGACAGACTTCATTTTTATGGTCAAGGAGTCTAGTCACATGTTTATCACCGGGCCGGATGTGGTCAAGACGGTGACAGGCGAAGACGTGACACTGGAAGAGCTCGGCGGAGCCATGAGTCATGCCTCAAAGAGCGGCGTTGCAACATTTGTCAGTGATGATGAAAAGTCCTGCTTGGACGAAGTACGCTACCTATTAAGTTTTCTTCCATCGAACAACCTGGATGCTCCACCGAGGGTCGAGCCGTTGGATGACCCGGAACGCCTCCTTCCTGAGTTGTTGGATTTGATGCCTGATTCACCTAATCAGCCTTATGACATGAAAAAGGTTATAACTGCAGCTTTAGACGATGGGGAGTATTTCGAGTACTTCCCTCATTGGGCAAAAAATATAACCTGCGGGTTTGGACGTCTGGATGGTTATGTGGTTGGAGTTGTAGGGAATCAGCCAAGCGTTTTGGCAGGAGTTCTCGATATAGATTCATCTGAAAAGGCGGCACGTTTTGTCAGAACATGTGACGCCTTTAACATTCCTATTGCAACTTTTGTTGATGTGCCGGGTTTCATGCCTGGGGTTGACCAAGAGTATGGCGGAATCATTCGACATGGAGCAAAGCTGCTGTATGCCTACTGTGAAGCAACCGTCCCACGGGTTCAGATCATTACCAGAAAGGCTTACGGGGGGGCGTACGTGGTGATGAATTCCAAATCAGTGGGAGCCGACTTTGCATTCGCATGGCCAAGTGCCGAGCTGGCAGTCATGGGTCCGCAAGGGGCGGTAGAAGTAGTTCACAGGCGTGAGTTGAGTTCATCTGAAGATCCTGAAACTCGGCGTCGGGAGCTGGTTGACGAATATATAGATCGCTATGCAAATCCTTACATTGCTGCTGAACGCGGTTTTGTCGATGATGTTATCGACCCAGCGGACACAAGAAAAATCCTGATTGCTTCATTTGAGCTTCTTCGTACTAAGCGGGAAGAGCTGCCTAGGCGCAAGCACGGAAATGTTCCGCTGTAAGTCGGTTTGTTAGGAGCAAAGTTGGAAATATTATATGGACAAATGGCACCAGAAGATCAAGAGGTGGCCGCAATTATTGCTGCAGCTGTACACCAGCTGATGTCCAGCTCTAAAAGTTCGTCTTTACCCTTGAAGCAGGACGATACGAACTGGCGATTTTCCGGTCGTTGGTGGAACAAGCCAGTTACCGCTCGAAGTAGGCCCAGCTACTGATTGCTGTTTGCCTGGCCTTCTCTGTTTCTTTGCACCAGATCTAGTATTTCTGACATGATTGAGGCTATTTCATAATCCTTGGGAGTATAGATGGACGCAACGCCACACTCAGCGAGTGACTGTTTGTCTTCATCTGGAACGATACCGCCCACTACCACAGCGGCCTCGCTGCCAAGTTCACGGAGCTTTTTCACTATTTCCGGCACTAGTTCGAGATGACTTCCAGAGAGGATAGAAATCCCCACTACGTCTACGTCCTCATCTCTTGCTGCTAGCGCAATTTCAAATGGCGTCAACCGTATTCCCTGATATATGACCTCAAAACCTGCGTCGCGGGCCGCCACAGCTATCTGCTCTGCACCGTTGGAGTGCCCGTCAAGCCCAGGCTTTGCAACCAATAATCGGGGGGGTCCTCCGTTTAGTGTTTTGACCCTCGCTGCCACTGTTTTTAACTCCGCTCCCCTTTTGCCGATCCCCCCGTTGACTCCGGTTGGTGCCCTGTATTCGCCAAATATCTCTCTGAGTGCATTGGCCCATTCTCCGGTGGTACCTCCAGCTAGCGCCAGTTCAATAGTTGCCGGCATGATATTTTGGTTCGGATCAGCAGCAACTGTTTTTAGCTGTGAAAGTGCCTTTTCCACTTTCTGCTGGTCTCTATGCTTCTTCCAGTCGTCCAAGGCCGCGATCACCTGATTTTCAACCTGATGATCAATTACCAGATGGTTGGCGGAATCTTCACTCACCAGTGGCGATGGTTCTGAGTTGGTAAACAGGTTTACTCCGACTACTTTTTGAGTTCCAGCTTCGATTTGTCGGGTCCGTTCGGATTGAGAAGCTACCAGCTGTGATTTCAACTTTTCGATGCAGTTGAAGACTCCGCCTGACGTCTCTATCTGAGCTAGCTCTTCCTGAGCCCGGTCCATCAGTGAATTAGTCAGACTATCCATCACTTTGGACCCTTCAAATATATCTGGGTACTCCAGGAGATCAGATTCGAAGGCAAGGATCTGTTGCACCCGTAGTGACCATTGTTGATCCCAGGGTCGCGGAAGCCCAAGAGCTTCATTCCAGGCCGGTAATTGAAGTGCCCGAGCCCGGGCATTTCGTGACAGTGTCACTCCCAAAGATTCGAGCACAATTCTGGTGAGGTTGTTTTCGGGCTGCTGTTCGGTAAGCCCGAGTGAATTGACTTGCACCCCGTAACGGAACCTTCGAAGCTTTGGATCTTCGATATGGTAACGCTCCCTGGTTATTTCATCCCAGAGTTTGGTGAATGCCCTCATCTTTGCCGTTTCTTCAATGAAGCGGATGCCCGAATTTACAAAGAATGAGATTCGCCCGACGACGGAAGGGAAAAGATCGTTGGCTACCTGGCCGGAATCTTTGACCGCATCGAGTACGCCTATTGCTGTGGCAAGAGAGAATGCCAGTTCCTGAACTGGTGTTGCCCCAGCTTCTTGAAGATGGTACGAGCAGATGTTAATAGGATTCCATTTAGGAAGGTTTAAAACCGAGTAGGCAATCGAGTCGACAATCAGACGTCGGGAGTGTTCGGGGGGAAAGATATAGGTCCCCCGAGAGAGATATTCTTTGACAATGTCATTTTGTGTGGTTCCCGACAGTTTTGAGATAGGAACATTGTGTTCCATGGCATTTGCGATATAAAGCCCTAACAGCCATGCCGCGGTGGCATTGATGGTCATAGAGGTGTTCATTTTATCGACTGGGATTCCAGCCAGCAGAGTTTTCATGTCACCTATATGAGATATTGGAACTCCCACTTTCCCGACCTCCCCCCGGGCGCGTATATCATCTGGGTCGTAGCCGATTTGAGTTGGAAGGTCGAATGCTATCGAAAGGCCGGTCTGGCCTCTAGATAAGTTACTTAGATAGAGCGCATTGGAAGCCTGAGCTGTTGAGTGTCCTGAATATGTCCTCATCACCCAAGGGTCGTCAGGTGAAGGTAACTTATAGGTGCCGTCCATAATAGAGAGTTCCTCAATTCGGTAAACATTGGAATCATGCCATCCCTGGTGAGTATGGTCTGGCTAGAGGGTCCAGGTGACAGGGCCATTTGAAAGTTAATAGCTATAGAATCCGCTTTTGCTTTTGCATCCGTACATTCTAGCTGCAACCATGCGTTTCAGCAGTGGAGCAGGTGCATAATTTGCCTCCCCAAATTCTTTATAGAGTGCATTGAGAATGGAAAGCGAAGTATCAAGACCGATCAGATCAAGCAAGGCGAAGGGTCCCATCGGGAACCCGCAGCCACCTTTCATGGCGTTGTCGATGGCTTCCTTGGAGGCTACACCGCGTTCCAGCAGTTTTATTGCATTGTTGAGATAGGGGAAAAGAAGCGCATTTACAACGAAACCTGCCTGATCTTTGACCTCGATCGGCTCTTTGCCCAATGTTCGGACAAAGCTAGTTACATCATCCAGGGTTTGCTGTGATATTACCAGCGTCCTTACTATTTCGACTGCTGGCATCACGGTGGCAGGATTGAAGAAATGAATACCACAAACTTGTTCGGGCCTTTGAGTCACTGCCGCAAATTCCACTACCGGAAGCGTTGAGGTATTGGAGGCTAGTATTGCCGAAGACTTACATATTTTGTCCAATTGCCCAAATAAAGTTTTTTTGATTTCCAGGTCCTCAACCACCGATTCAATCACCAGGTCACAGTCAGAGAACCCATCCAGACTCTCGGTTATTTGCAAATTGGATAGCTGCTCTTCTGCTTGAATTTTGGCTTTGACCCCTTTGGAGATTTTTCTTTCGAAAGATTTGTAAATCAGAT
>JAKBSX010000045.1 GCA_021844725.1 Actinomycetes bacterium
AATTTCTCCCGATGATGAGAGAAAATACTGTCTCCCTGGCACTTTCTATTATAAAAAACTATAAGCCCAATCTGCGAAAAAATAAAGATACCGGCAACGTTAAAATCCGGAGTGACTTTTTGAATGATGTTTTGATCAGATTCGAATAATGAGCGGCAAAACCGGAAAATCATTCTAAAACTAACTACAACCAGGTTATTTATGGTCTGAACCTCAACCACAACCAAAATTGTGCCAATGCCAGATTCACTTCTTGGCCTTCATATGCACGACCTTGCCCAGCCTAATTAATCAAAATCACACTTTGTGCAACTCATAACTTTGCTGGCACTGCTCACCTGTATATTTTCAGTCCGAACCTCAATCCCACTTTTATTCAAATCTGACGTTCTTGCTGAAGTCATAATCACGATCTTTATCGCTCTCGAATTCCCACCGAATTCTGTTCGCCCGGAGTGAGGTCGGAGATAAATGCTGCTTCAGAAATTTAACTATTTCATACATTGCGTTCTCGGCAGAAATCTTACGGTATCTGCCAGGCATGGTGCTGTTGAGCCAGCCATGGGGAGCATCTTCAAAAATCTTTATACGGTAACTCTTTTCTGACTGCTCCAGTGCATTACGAAGCTTCAACACAGACGGTATTGAGATCGAATGATCCAGTTCACCATAGAGACCAAGCAGAGGCGCATTGAGGTCTCGGATGATCTCGTCCATCGACTCAGGATGCAGATCCGATCTCTCCCAGCTGCTGACTGCTCCATAGAGAACGATACAGGCTTTGAGCTCTCTCTTGGAACCGTAAATCACTGGGTACCGACCCGTTTGGCATACCCCAATCATGGCAAGCTTATCCACATCTGCGTATTTGCCTTGTCCAATCCATTGAACGACTTCGTCCAACCTTTCAAGGACGAATGAATCGGACGGGTTCGCTTTGACCTTCCCCTGGTGCAAAGAGTCTTGATCCTCGAGGTAGTAGAAGATATCCGGTGTAACAACGCAGTACCCCTCGGTCGATATAGTTCTCGCCAAATCCCCAGTATGTTGAACCAACCCGTACCGTTCATGCAGCAAGACCACAGTTGGCAATATACCGCTTTGATCTTCTGGACGATATAACGTTATCGGCATTTCCGACTCAAGCGTTGCCGACGTAGTTTCAATTTGCAAATCAATGCCCCCTCAAGCTGACTGTTAGCAATAAGCGCTAATCACGCCTAACGCTATTGACAGATATTTTCTAGAACTTGGGCCACGGTTCGAACCCTGCACATCCTAGGGAATACTTTGTCTAGAAAGAATTCCTTTTGCTCTTGGAACCCGTGACAGCCGTCCCGAACTATTGTCACCTGATAATCGAGATCCCGTGCAGCATACGCAGTTGACGCAACACCGACGTGAGTCGACCCACCGACTAGCAAAATTGTCGAGATACCGAGCGATCGCAGGGTGGTGTCCAGAGCTGTTCCATGAAAAGCAGACCACCGATGCTTGGGAATGTCAAAATCCTGTTCACTCATTTCAAATTCACGCAGAGGCTGAAGCATAGGAGAGCCAGCACCATAAGGAGGCTTTGTCGGCGGAGGGTTTTCAGCTCCCCACGGCCTAAATGAAGGATCTGTGTCAGACATAGTCAGAGCGAAATCTCTACCATCTGCCCGATGGTCCGCCCTTGCAAACATCACCGGTATTCCCACACTTCGACAGCCATGCAGCAGTTCGACCACCTTGGGTATTGTCCCAGCCTTTTCGATTGGCTCCCGGTAGCACTCAAGCATGTCAAATACCACCAGTGCTGTGGCTGATGCTGAGAGTCTTTCGTCGCCGAACTGTGCTCCCTGAGAATCACGAGCCATACAACTTCTCCTTAAACCGCTGGGATTTCATAAGACTCACCACAGCATACTCAACTGGTTAGAAGCGGGTGATACCAAGGCTCCCAAATCGCGCTATTGGAATAATCTTAACACACTTGAACTATCAGATGGAAAAGCAGCAAGATACTCCGATTAAGAACCGGGACTCAGAGCAGTGGCGAACTAAGGTCACTTCGTTCTCTGGGTTTGGGTACAATCTCTGTCCGATACTCATATAGTTATGTTAATTCCTGGGTGTTACATCCTGGCTGTGCCAGGACTCGCCCTTGACCCCACGGATAAATCCGGGGGCTTGCGGACTTATTTCGGTCAATCAGGCGAGAAGTGCAATACAAAGTTTCCACAGAGGAGCAATCGAGGTGAAAAAAGTTATCGTAGTCACTGGCGGAGGGCAGGGCATCGGGCTTGCTATTTGCAATAAATTGGCCAGTGACAGTAGTTCAGCCATAGCCATAATCGAAAAGACAAACCTGGGTCACAAAGTGGCAGCCCAGTTGCAGAAAAGAGGCATAGCCGCCATCAGCGTCCAGGCCGACGTATCGAAAGAAAAAGAGGTGAAATCAGCTCAAGAAGAAATATCAAAGTTTGGAGTGGTGAAATGTGTGGTCAATAATGCGGGAATCTTTCCCAGGCAGTCAGCGCTCGAAATCGACTACCAGAGGTGGCTGAATTGCATCGAGGTTAATTTAGGCGGAACGTTTTTAGTCAGTCGAGCCTTTGTGCCCCAAATGCTCGAGTCTGGCGAAGGCACAATTGTAAACATCACCTCAGGAAGAGCTATCGGTGGTGCGCCATTGGGTTCACATTACGCGTCTTCCAAGGGCGGCATCATCTCGCTGACCAGGTCTCTGGCTCTCGAATGGGCGCCCCTCATCAGAGTGAATGCGGTCATGCCTGGAGTAACCGATACGGCACAGCCACGTGAAGCTGGCATAAGTGACGAGGAACTCTACAGCCGCGGTTCCAAAATCCCCTTAGGACGAATTGGCGATCCAGTCGACATAGCAAATATGGTTTCCTTTCTAATAAGTCCGGAAGCAAAATATATAACAGGCCAAACCTTCGCCGTCAACGGCGGCGCAATCATGAGGTAATCAAGCAACGAATTCGGCTTCGATGCTGTGAGAAAGCTGTGAATTAAGATAAATAATTACTAATTGTGCACTTGATCACAAAAGAAGGGATGAAAACTACCTAAAGTTGTTATAACGTCTAAGGCAATGAATTCTAATCCACAACCACCAGACAGAAACTTAGCCCTTGAACTAGTACGTGTGACTGAGGTCGCCGCGCTTTCAGCCGCAAGATGGATGGGCAGAGGAGACAAGAATGGCGCAGACAATGCTGCGGTAGAAGCAATGAGAATTGTACTTCACTCTGTCCCTATGGATGGGATTGTTGTGATTGGCGAAGGTGAAAAGGATGAGGCACCCATGCTCTACAACGGGGAGAGGATCGGGGATGGCTCTCAACCGGAAGTTGACATAGCGGTGGACCCAATCGATGGCACCACCCCTACCGCTATGGGCAGAGGAGGGGCGCTTTCTGTTATCGCGGTTGCAGAACGGGGAACTATGTTCGACCCGGGACCCTGTTTCTATATGGAAAAAATTGCCGTTGGCCCTGAAGGAGTTGGATCAATCGATTTGAATCTTTCACCAACCGAGAATCTAAAATCATTAGCTAAAGTCAAAGGGGTCTCGGTAAGAGACCTGACTGCGGTAATACTCGATAGAGACCGTCACAAGGAGCTAATCGCTGAAGTCCGTGAAGCGGGCGCGAGAATTCGGCTAATTACTGACGGAGACGTAGCTGGAGCTATTTCAACGGCCTGGCCGGAATCAGGTTCAGACATACTTTTCGGAATTGGTGGCACCCCCGAAGGAATCATCGCAGCTGCTGCTCTAAAATGCATGGGCGGCGAAATCCAGGGACGGCTCTGGCCCCGGAATGACCAAGAAAAGAAGGCTGCCATTGAGGCTGGATATGATCTTGATAAAGTCCTTAAAACTGACGATTTAGTGAGCTCCAATAACTGCTTCTTCGCCGCAACAGGGGTCACCGACGGTGAATTGATGAGAGGTGTGAGGTTTAGCTCTACCGGCGCATTTACTCAGAGTCTGGTTATGAGATCTAAATCAGGAACAGTACGGCGCGTGGATGCCCATCACCGACTTGAAAAACTCCAAGAATTCAGTGTGGTACCCTTTTCTTGAACCAGGAACGGGGGCCAAATAAAAAGTTTCTCGGCTCCCAATCCGAGTAGAAAATTTTCGTTGGCGTGCTCCGTAATCGCATACACCATCTCGGCTCCAGTCAATTGCAAAGCATAAAGGAGCTCTCCAACAATAAGGCTTCCTAACCCTATTTTTTGAAACTCAGATTTGACTACTACCGACCTGATCAGAGCAAATACTGAACTGTAACAACCACTTCCCGCTGCAACAAGGTTTCCCCTGTTGTACACAGAAATACTGATAAACCGCTGACCATCGATTCGAAATCTCCTGTCCGGATAAGGCCAAAAACAACTCTGATGAATGTCCAGATCAGAAGCCAATGAATAGATTGCCAAATCACCACTCTGATGTGAAAACACCTCAAGCTCTAGCCCGCCCCGGAACACCTTTCTGCATTTAGCAAAACGGAAGTCACTGTATATTTCCCAGTAAGCCTGTGACCCTGACAACATCATTTCAAACGAACTAAAACTGAAAGTGAATAATTCTGAATCTAGCACTTGGGTTGCTGCGACAATCCTTGCGAAATCGACTCCATCACTCAAGGTCACATGGGGAACATAAGGACGGCTGCTTGGTTTGTAAAGTTCACTGCGTGCCAATCGAGTGACCAGATTTGCCATGGAATTACCATCGTTCTCTTCAACTGACAGGTATAAAACTGGAGAAACCGGGTGAAATGTTGCCGCAGGACCAATGGTTACTTGATAGGGATCTGTTTCAGAGGCAATAGCCCTCAGGCGATATATTTCTCCTGCCATACTGGAAGGGTGAATGTTAGTTGGGGGCAGCAAAGTAATATGCGGGCAGATCCTGCCGACCCCAAATCCGCCTAGACCAATTCTAAGTCCTTCTAACATTGCTTTGGGTTCACCAGAAAAGGTGTGGACAATCCCAATACGATGGCGCTTCATCCGAGCCCCCTTCGGACAACTTCACACAGAACAAATGTCCAAACATTACTGTGTTACTTTATTGGGAGCCCTCTAGAATTCGCCAACTCTAAACGAACATGGGCCCGGCGAAGCGTTGCTTCTATTGTCGCATCGTGCGAATGCATCAAAGCCTCTTCCATCTCTGCAATACTGGCTTTAACCAAATCAACGTCAATTTCATCTGGAAGATCGGCTACATCAGCCAGCACTCTAACCTTGGATTTAGCAACATGGACAAAACCGCCATGAACTGCTGCCCTCAAAGTTTCACCCTCGGATGTGACGGCCGTCAGCACGCATGGCTCTACACTCCCAATAAATGGAGCATGGCCAGCCATAAATGTGATATCACCGTCACCCGACCTAAGAGTAACCTGACTTGCCTGACATGAAATCAGTGTACGTTCCGGGGTCACCAGTGAAAATGCAAACGAATTTGCCACAATTACCCCTCCTGGAGAGACTTGGCTTTAGCCAATACCCCTTCAACTCCACCGACATTTAGAAAAGCCTGCTCAGGTACCTCATCAAGATCACCATTCACCAGGGCCTCAAAGGACTCTATCGTCTCATCGATGGGAACATATATTCCCTTGAGGCCAGTGAACACCTCTCCAACGAAAAGTGGCTGAGAAAGGAAGCGCTGTATTTTACGAGCGCGATATACGGTCACCCTGTCCTCTTCAGAAAGCTCATCCATTCCCAGGATGGCAATGATGTCCTGCAATTCCTTATATCGCTGCAGTACTTCCTGAACTCTGACAGCTATCCGGTAGTGCCTATCCCCAACGATATGAGGAGCAAGAACGTTTGAGGTCGAAGCTAACGGGTCAACTGCGGGGTATATGCCAAGCGAAGCGATCTGGCGGGAAAGCTCAGTAGTGGCATCAAGATGGGTAAATGTCGTGAATGGAGCAGGATCGGTATAGTCGTCAGCAGGCACATAAACAGCCTGAAGTGAGGTAATGGACCGACCTCTGGTGGAAGTAATTCTCTCCTGTAAGGCGCCCATTTCGTCAGCCAAAGTGGGCTGGTAACCCACAGCAGCTGGCATTCTTCCAAGTAGAGTTGACACTTCTGAACCTGCCTGGACAAAGCGGAAGATGTTGTCAATGAACAGAAGCACGTCCTGTCCCTTGACATCCCTAAAGTATTCCGCCATGGTCAGTGCCGATAACGCCACCCGAAGCCTTACTCCCGGCGGTTCATCCATCTGTCCATAGACCAAAGCAGCTTTTTCAATAACCCCGGACTCCTGCATTTCAAGCAAAAGATCGGTACCTTCTCTGGTCCTTTCCCCCACTCCGGCAAATACTGAGACACCTCCGTGCTGTTGAGCAACACGGTTGATCATTTCCATAATCAAAACCGTCTTTCCAACTCCCGCACCACCAAACAGGCCGATCTTGCCACCCTGCACATATGGCTCAAGCAAGTCAATAACTTTAATCCCGGTCTCAAACATCTGAGCTTTTGGCTCTAAGTCAGCAAAATGGGGGGCGTCACGGTGAATTTCCCATACATCCTCAACGCCATCAATCTTCTCGACGTCCAGGGGAGTACCCACCACATTGAACACGTGTCCAAGTACAGCGGAACCAACTGGAACCGATATTCCCCGTCCGGTATTTCGGACTACTGCTCCCCGCCTTAGACCGTCTGTTGGCTTGAGGCAGACACACCTGACCCTTCCTTCACCAATCTGCTGAGCCACCTCTGCAATGATGGTTACTTTGGAACCGTCAATCTCCAAATCAACCTCAACGGCAGTATTAATTTCCGGTATGCATTCAGGTGGGAATTCTACATCGATAACCGGACCGGCAATGGCAACCACACGGCCATCTTCGGTTTGCACTAGATTTTCAGCCACGGTACTCATTGCTTATTGCTCCTATAAACCCCGTGGATCTGGGCCACGGGAAACTCTTTTTTAGCCCCAATAAAACTCTTCATTACCTACTGACCTTTCGGCCAGCATAGGTCAACAGATAAGACTGATCAATCTGATTTGACCCTACCTTCAACGCCTCGGCACCACCAACTATCTCAGTTATTTCGGTGGTTATCGAGTCCTGACGAGCTCGGTTCATAACCCTACTCAGGGTCTTGATAAGCTCCTCGGCATTGTCAGAAGCAGCCTTCATTGCACGCTGTCTGGCTGCATGCTCGGCTGCGGACGCCTCTAAAAGCAGTGCAAATATTGTCTCTTCTACGAACATACGCAAGAGAGGATCAATTATCACCTCCGGCGAAGGCTCAATCTCGAAATCAAGTGCCTGAGTATCGTCAGAGGGTCCAAACTTCTCTGGATCTAGCGGCAACAGCTGGGTAGTTTCGAGCTGTTGGTTACCAGCCGAATAGAACCTGTTAGAGATAATCACAAAACTTTCCACTTGTCCAGATTCATAAGCCTCCAAAATTGGAGCAGCAATACTTCTCGCCTGATCATATGTAGGTCGATCAGTAACATCAAAAAATGATGCTGCAGTGGGAACTTCACGATATTTGAAATAAGAACTTGCTCTACGCCCTACCGTTATTAGCACTACGCCTTTACCCTCGGAACGATACCTGGCACTTAGCCTCTCAGCAGAACGCAAAACCGACGAATTGTAAGCACCGCACAAAGTCCTGTCAGCCGTTATGGCAATAATTCCCTTGCTGGCTGCCTCAGGAGGTGCATCAAGAAAAACACTCTTGGGAAGACCGGCTGAAGCTGAAAGGTCGCGAACCACTCCGATAAGCTCCTCGTAGTAAGGTCTGGCCGCGGCAATTCTCCCCATTGCCTTCACAATGCGCGAAGCCGCAATAAGCTCCATAGCCTTAGTGATCTTCTTAGTTGACTGAACGCTCTTTATGCGTCTCCGGAGAATCCTCTCCTGGCCTCCTGCCACTTTGGTTACGCTCCCTCTAACACCGATGCATCAAAACTCGACTTGAACTCCTCTATCGCTGCATCTATCTTCGAGGTTTCTGGCATTGTACCAGTAGATTTGATCGACTCCAAAAGGTCGCTGTGACGTGCTCTGAAAAACTCGATCATATTTGACATGAACTGAGGTAAGACTGCCACTCTTATGTCATCCACCTTACCGGATGTACCAGCATAAATAGAGATCACCTGTTCTTCTACAGGCACTGGTGCATTCTGAGGCTGCTTAAGAATCGCGGTCAAACGGTAACCTCTATCCAGCTGGGACTGCGAGACCTTGTCGAGTTCAGAACCAAAAGTTGCAAATGCCTCAAGCTCTCTAAACTGGGCTAGATCCAACTTCATCGTACCGGATACGCCCTTCATAGCTTTGATTTGCGCTGCGCCACCGACCCGTGACACTGATATTCCCACGTCAATGGCGGGTCGTACGCCTGAATAAAACAGGTCGGAATCTAGATATACCTGGCCATCAGTAATTGAAATCACATTGGTAGGGATATAAGCGGAGACGTCGCCTGCTTTGGTCTCAATAATAGGAAGTGCAGTCAGAGAACCTCCACCCTTGGCATCTGACAACTTCGCAGCGCGCTCCAGCAGCCTTGAGTGTAGATAGAAAACATCGCCAGGGTAGGCCTCACGACCTGGTGGTCGCCTAAGCAAAAGCGCAAGTTGACGATAGGCCTCTGCTTGCTTGGAAAGGTCATCGTATACAATCAGCGCATGTTCACCGGATTCCATCCAATGCTGTCCCATAGCACAGCCGGCATACGGAGCCAAGTATTTGAAAGGAGCTGGATCTGATGCTGGAGCAGACACCACAACCGTGTACTCCATCGCCCCGTGCTCCTCGAGCACCGCTACAGCTGACGCCACCGTGGAACCCTTTTGCCCGATTGCTACATAAATACACTTAACCCCTTCGCCCTTTTGATTGATTATGGTGTCAAGAGCAATTGAGGTTTTGCCAGTCTTACGGTCACCGATGATTAGTTCTCTCTGACCACGTCCAATTGGGGTCATGGAATCAATTGCTTTAATTCCTGTCTGCAACGGCTCACCCACTGGTTGGCGATCAATAATCCCTGGAGCCTGGACCTCTAGCCGCCTGCTCACAGTGGACTCGATCGGCCCCTTCCCGTCAATTGGCTCACCAAGTGAGTTCACCACTCGGCCTAAAAGTCCGTCACCCACCGGAACCGAAAGAATCCTCCCGGTGGACCTTACCATTTGGCCCTCGTCAATTCCAGAAGTATCCCCGAGGATCACAGCGCCTATGGACTCCTCGTCTAGGTTAAGGGCCAATCCATACTTACCAGACTCGAACTCTAGAAGCTCATTAACGGCAGCATTGGGAAGGCCTGAAACCCTGGCTATTCCATCACCAATCTCTAAAATACGGCCAACTTGCTCTGCCTCAAGGCCGGGCTTATAATCTTCGATAAAATTCTTTACCGCCGAAGCAATTTCATTAGCATTGATGGTCAACTCAGCCATCAGATTCGCTCCCTTGACTTCACTGTGGCCGGTAGGCCAAGACGAACACGAAGCTGTTCAATCCTATTTCGAACACTTCCATCAAAAACAGTATCACCCACAACGGCTACCGCTCCGCCAATCAACGACGGATCGATACTTATGCGGACCTCAACTTTAGAACCGATTGCCATTTCCAGCGCTGCCGCAATCTGCTCAACCTGTTGTTGCGTCAACTCCGTTGCTGAATGGACTTTAGCTATCTTCCTATCACGGATTCCAGCAGCTCGCAAAGCTATGCTATCGAGCACTTCAACGATATCCCTTATCCGGTCAGTTGAACAACAAAATAATATTATCTCTAAACAAATTGGATGACATTTACCCGAGAGAAGCGAAGATGCCAAGCCTGACCGCTGTTCGGATTGGGAACCCACTCCCGATAGCGTTCTTCGGATTCGGGGATTGGCTTCAACAATTCGGGCAAATCGGAAAATCTCCTCTTCAACCTGTTCTAGCTCCGGTGATCCTTCAAGAGACTCAAGCAAGGCCTCCGAAAATCCGTCAGCCCTTGATGAAGTTGCAAATCCCCCATCTAGTACCATACCGTCGTCACCAGCCAAAATCTGAGCAAGCCCAGAGATAGTCTCAACCACAGATCTTGGATTTTCAGTACCGATAAAGGTCTCTAAAAGATGCAGGACTAGTGTATCAACCTTATCACTGAGCAACTCTTTGGAAATTGCCTGCCGCTTACGGGCCGGTATCGACGGATCCGAAATAATCTCAGCAAGCATTTCTTGAGACGCCAGAATTCGGCTGAAGGCCCGAACCTCATCTGCTACCAGATCTCTCTTGCCTTCCTTTTCCGCCAAAGAAAGAATTCCTAACGCATAGCCGCTAAC
>JAKBSX010000046.1 GCA_021844725.1 Actinomycetes bacterium
TATTCGTTGTTCTATGCGCATCGGATTCCATGGAAGGTCATAGCTCATCACGCTGTCAAGGGCTTGTAGATCTAAACCTTCTGACGCGGCGTCCGTCGCAATCAGTACACGCACCTTGCCATTCTTCACACGATTCTCCACTGTCGCCTTGTCGACTTGCACCCATTCTGTTCCATTCCATAATTCACCTCCGCTACCGTGATACTTAGCAAGTCCTTGGCCATACTCGTCAATGAGACTATCGGCCAGATCGTCAACCGTATCTTTGAACTGACTGAATACCAACAACCCTTTACGACTGGTGACAATGTGGCGAATGGCAGTTGTGATATGCGTCCTCTTTGAGTCAACGTCCAATTCTTTCAATGCGACTAAACGCAAGAGGAGATCTTCCAGTTTGTCCTTTTCCAATTCCGCTACCCTTCGCACTTCGTCGACATCTATTCCTGTCATGCGAATCTCAAGAGCATCCTCATACCCTTCGAGCTCGACATCCCATTCAGACTCACCAGATTTTTCACTTGCGAGAGACTGAATTGCTTGTTTTCCAAACAAATGGTATATGCCGCCTTGTTCCCATTCATTGAGTGCCAAATTCACACGGTCAAGTCTGCGTCCCAAACTCTTCCTTAATGCCGCCCAACTGGATGCTGCCCGCTTCGCATATATTGTCAAGACGAACCCTACATTGTTTCTAGAAAGTCCAGTGCGCGAATACATCTGGTAGAAAGGCCTTAGGTACTCATCACGAACATCATCGTAGAGTGTTGCCTCTTCAGCCGATAAATCCACTTCAAGTGGTTCTTCCAAGACCCTAGTTGGTATGCGGATATGGATTATTCCAAGGTCACGATACTTGCGTAAAAGACTCCTCGTGGTCCTACAAGTGAGTTGATATATCGGACTCATTCGATATAGCGCTATTCGCAGTAATTTCAGCTCAGGATCAGATAAGTCGTAAACACTGTGCGCTGCACGAGTCCTTATGATGTTAAGCGCCTTATTGAATGCGATTTCAGGATCTAGGAGTCCACGAGCTTCGCTAAAGAAGCGCACTCCAGATTTCAAATCCTCATTCATATCCTCTACGTTGAGACCAAATCGATCAAGATAGAAATTTTCACTTTCTGCAGCCAGATCGAAAAGGCGATTCCAGTCAGGTTCCTTCTCACTTAACGAGTTTACGAAGTCACTGAATTTGTCTCTGTCTCGCCAGTTAAGAGGTAGGCCCAGCGGCGAGAGAAGATCGAATAGCTCAAATAATCCCAGCTGGACTGGAGTTGCGGTCAACAGTAGCATTGCATTTGTTCTCTCAGAAAGGGCGTCAAGAGCAACGAGCAGTTTGTTCTGCCTATACCTGTTTCCTACTTTACGACTCCTCGCACGATGAGCTTCGTCAAGTATTACGATGTCCCACGATGTTGATTTAATATCCTCGATCCATTCGGTGCGCATTGCAATGGATCTACTGACGAGGACAATGTGTGGTTCTGTGCCAGGCAGGTAGTCGAAAATTTTTTCAGAAGCAGGTTGTTCCCGCTTTCCGTAGTCATCTTTCCATCGCCCGTTCTCCAATTTCCATGATGGAAGCTGGAATTTCTCCCAAAGTTCCTGGTGCCATTGATCCATGACATTCTTAGGCGCTAAGATCAGTACCTTACCGGCATGCCCTGTCGATGCCATTGTCGATACAAACATTCCGGCTTCTATCGTTTTGCCAAGACCTACCTCATCTGCGAGAAGAAATCGAGTTGGCTGTCTGGATAGAATTCTGTGGTGGATGTGTATTTGATGGGGAAGAGGGCTCACAAGCGTGCCTACGAATGGATCGCGCAATTCAGGCGGAACCTTATCTTGAATCGCAAGAAAGAGAAGTTCTGGTGTCCATAAGTTGGAGACCTGTGAACTTCTTGGTGGCAAGGAAAAAGATTCCTCTTCGGCTATCACAAATTTGGCATTCTCCACTGCTTGTTCTACAGACATAACATTAATGCCAGGCAAATTTCCATTCCATACTTTATCGAACCAGTTAGATGCATCCGCGCAGCGATATGGATCGTCCAGGCTACTATGGACGTCAACCCGTTCTATGCTTCTGGTATATCCTGCTACGGTTTCGTTCCAACTTCCTGAAAGAAGCGCCTGATGGCCACATTCATCGCTAAAAATGGCCACTTTCTCGTGGTACACTCCCTTGGTGTTAGTAACCACAACCTTCCACTCCAAGATCCCTTTATCTAGTAGGGTTGCAAGGATTCGAGCTGCCCATTCTGATTCCCTTCCCGGGCTGGGCCCATTTCGTAGACCATCGTGAAGATTTGAAACAATGTAAGCTTCGCGATGTCTAATGGCCTCCACGTCAGTCCTGCCGAGGCGATTGCCAGATAACCATCTGATTATGCCCTTTCCCGGATTCCTCTCGAGAAAATCAGCCAATGCAGTGCGATAGAGCGCAAGTGTCGCGCTTTGTACATCACCCGTTGAACGTCGGATTGAAATGGCGTGTTCAAGCATCGGTGTCAGTAAATCTGTTAAAATGTCATCCTTTGGTGAATGATATACACGTGCAACCTCAACATCTGCGAAGCACTTCAAATCCTCACCTGACCGCATGATCCTCTATGTGTGTCTGACCCGAAGGGGGTCTGAAGTCGCTCGACGATCCAATAACATTGCGGGACATTTTTGTCTCTATGAATTCATCCGGACCTTCCTTTGAAAGGAAACTGCAGGCATCCAAAAAAGCATCGTCTGCATGAAACCCCTTATTGCGCACCCATCTTCGGAATGCAGATGCATCGAGTTTACCAAACTGGAGAGCAGCTGCCTGAACCTTGTCCCACACCGTCACATACTCTTCTCTTTCAGGATCCATCCGATTGGTTCTTCGTATTCTTTCTTCGGGTGTGAGGAAGATAACATTACTTCCTTTCCGTTCAGCAATATGTCCCTGATAAAGCTCAGGAACCCCCACTCCAAGAACCATTCCATATTTCTGCAGATCGTCGAATTTAGCTTCCCGTGTGCCGTAACCCTCTAATGCATAGAGCACAACCTTGGTTACTGGGTCAAAAGCAGGTGTTCTACCGATCCTGTCTTCGAAATACCATTCCTGCAATGAAACTCTTGCCTCTTCGAGCGCAATGCGAAGCGGTATTTCATCCCCCTTCGCATCCTTAACAGGCCAACGGCTGCTCACTACCCTCAGGCCCTCACCATACGCAGACATAAGAAGGTCAATACGGCTCACATTGGGTGACATCTTTCTGACATTCTGCAATCTAAGTCGGACCTCCTTCCTCAAGTCTCGGCGAATATCTTCCCACCAAGTGCCACTGGTCCGTGGCACTTTACGTGCTGTCAAGAAGATTGTCTTCTGAACTGCCTGCTTCTCCCTAATGTGTAAGCTGTGCTCACTTTCTGTAGAAATAGCGCATGAGGCAGTAATTGTAAAACCAGTCTGCACTATACTCTGTGCAAGAGCATCCCATGCCTCAAGTTCCTTGTGATTGAACATTATGGTGAGTACGCCACCAGGCTTGAGAACACGCCGTGCCTCTTCCCATGCCTGTGTCATCTTGAATTCATAGTCCTTGGATGCAAGCTCTTTAATGGCTCCCCTTTTATCGATAGCATCATGGAATCTCGCCGGGTTTGCTACAGCCTCTGAATCCTTATCTGTCAGAGGAACCGCAAACCACTCTGGAAACAAGTCTCCAACTGAACGTTTGAGCCACACATAGAAGAAATCAGAAAGCTCAGCATACATTACATTGCCATAGTAGGGCGGGTCTGTAACGACGGCATCAACACTCTCTGATGGTATCCACGAGAGATTGCGTGCATCGCCTTTGTGCAATTCAAAAGTACCAGTGGCACCTTGCAGTAACTTGGCAATATCGCGATATGCATAAACTATCTGATCCACACCCCATCTGAACAATTGGCCAGCACCATCGAATTCTCCATAGTTCCAACTGAAAGCGAAGTCATGGCGATCAAACGTGCCACTTATAATTGCTCGCCCAGCATTCAGTCGATTTATTATGGAATTATAGTCAAGTGTCTTGTCCAATGCCAGTGCCAGATACACTCTCACAGCAATGCGCTTCTCTTCAGGTATCTTGCTATAGTCAAAATCTCTTATTGCTTCAAGGGTTGTCAGATGCACCAGTAGCTGGCGTGGATTAAAACATTGATACCAGTACTTTATTCCATAATTCGCGCTCCTATCAGCTGGACCAATATATCTCTCCTCCATTGGGATGAGTCCTTTGGCTTCCCATTCTGGCCATCTTCTAAGCAGCTCCGTTCTTGCAGCTTCATATGACTTCAGATCGTCGCCTGTTGATGACCGAAAATGACGACCGCTACGTCCTTTTATTTTGTACATGATGGCAGCCATTTGTTGACCCATTCGTCCTGCTTGAGCCTCTGATTTGATGTAATCCTCCGGAATGATGTGCTGGCAGCGAATACAAGTGCCGACTCCCCTTGCAACGCTGCCTTCTTCAGGGTCGAATCCATTACTTCCCGCTTTCTCGATTACATATTCTGGTGCATTTTGTCCCTCAATACTGCGGGCCCTGAATCCTACTTTACCATTACGATCAAGCCACCAATTCGGTGTCAAAGGAGCTTCTAAACCGCAACTTGAACAATGCACTGTTCGAACCCAGACATAAGCAAAAATCTGCTCGGTCTCACTCTTGGGAAAGAACTTGCCCAGCTTGGTTTCGAGAAAAGTGCATGTGTCATCTCCTGCTTGTTTTATAATGGTGGTGAAGCCTGACCCAAAACGGCAAGGAAAATCGATACTAGATATCTGCAATAAGCTCGCAACAGGATTCAACTCCGAGCTCAACACCGACAAGCCAAGCCTTACAGCTTCGAATGGGATACTCCCACCGCCAGAAAACATGTCCAAGACCCTGATATTGTTCGCTCGTGATGACCTATTGATTTCTGAGTGAAATTTTGCCAGAAGTCGTTCTGGAATCACATTTGTGAATGCCCGAGGATATCCAAAGCCGCCGTTTACTTGACCATTCGTACGGTTCATCTCATCAATCAAAGCGCGCATTTTTACAGGATCCTTTCCCTTTGGTATACCAAGGATTTCAAGGAGATCTTGAGCAGTCCAATCATCACTGACAAGACTCCCTGTTATCGCGAAACGCGAAGCTGTCAGTGGTCGTCGAGCCCACCAGACATGAATGCGATTTAGGGGGGGATGTAATCCGGTGCTATTCTCTCGCTTGCACTCGACACCAACCGCTTCAGTTGGTACTGTATCTCCTTCCAGAAAAACTGATGACAACTGTTTGGCATCCATTAGCCAACCACTTCACCGAGGTTTGCCAGAGCGCTGGCAAGTTTGGTTTCGTTTCCATAGCGTCCAGCGCGGAGAAGATATGAATACCACAAATATGCCTCTTCTTCTTCGAACAATCGGACTGCTCGTGAAATCCTTTCTACTTGACGCGATGAGTCTGTCCTTTTTGACAGTTTAAATGCTATTGCTAGTCGATAACCTTCCGTCTCTGGAATATGGAAAGGCTGCTTCCTGCATGCGATGGCTGAAGCTTTATGGCCAGATCTGCTAACACAATCCACAACGACAGGTAGTAGTATGTCTGCCTTCCAACCGACGACCTGTGTAAATTCCCGAGGTCCTTTCTCATGTGCTTCAGATTGAATTGATTCGCTTCTCTGGCCGAGTCTCCATCCTTTACGTCCGGCTACGCTTATTGGGGCAAGATTCCAGTTTCTAGGGCGTAATGAATATGTGTTTCCTATTTTTCTTTTGTGCTCAATCACTGTTTCACCTCGGGGCGCATTTTGAAATTAGTCTTGATCTTTTCGGATCCTGGAATTGTGAGAGGCTTAAGAACATCCTCTATGGCTTTTGGACCCAGCGCATCCTTTATGTGAATAAGTAACTGAGCTCGCGCATTGCCTGTCGCGTTCCCGGACACAATCTTTGAAAGGAGCGATTCTGCCGAGTTTTTGAGCAACGGCCAGAATGCTCCAGGTGGTGCACCACGGATCACTGCGTTTTCTTTTGATGTGGCATCGCGTCCATCGATGCTGAGATATACTTCCGAAAGCTCTGCTGATGCACGCGCCCCACCGAACATTGGAATAATTCTCAGGAGGAGGCTGACATCTGCTGCCTTGGTGAGTTCAAGTGAGATCTCCTTGACTGTTGCGTCCCGTTTGCGAAGTTCTTCTGCGACAATGGCTGGAACATTACTCAATATTTCATCTCGGCGCGTAATTTCGCAAATACACTCGTCTTCATTTCGACCGCAGGTGGGGCATTTGCGTTTTATTTGGGGTGCTGACGCACTGCAGGTACATTCGCCAAGAGGTCTGCCACACCCATCATGGTATTCCTCAAGGAGTTCCTGGTATCGATTGCTTCCATGTATAACAACTTCTGAGTCTTCATGTATGATGGGATTATCGGAGACAAGGGATGTGAACAATCGCCTCCCACTGACTATTGCAAGGGCACCTGATTTGACACCATCTTCTATGCTTCTCCGAACAACTTCTTTTGGAGAAAGAAAGGGCAATGATGTATCTTCGTAAAACACGTTCTCGAGATCCTTGAATTTGAGGGAGTCCTTTCCATGATCGGAATCAGTGTGGAAGATGTGTGCGCTTATCCAACTTGGGCTCAATGGGGTTTCCTCCCTTAGCTTCTGTTCGTCTTGAAGCCTTCGTTGGACAATTGACAGTACCCTGCTGTCGCCAGCCTTCCACGTGTCTGTATCAATACCTATGTCTCTTTCCGTGATGCCCAAGGATTTGGGCTGAAGAATCGGTTTATGATATCCGCCCTCGGCGCTGGGATAGAACATCAGGCGATAAGTCATTCCGGTCCTCAGAATCGCTAGCCCCTCAGCCTTTGCTCGATCTTCCTCAAGTTTTCTCTTCTGTTCTTCGGTAAGGCTCCCTAGTATCATGGTGTCTCGACGCACTGATTCAATTGCACGCACTCGCCTAATGGAGTTGAATAATTTATCGTGCTCGGATGCAACAGGAGCAAGGAAAACAAGCGCATTCTTGTTTCGGCGCGGCTCCCCAGCCTGGTTCTTTTTTTCAAACAGTCGGCGTGTATCTAATCCAGGCTCTTCTGAATCTTGCCACCAAGGTTGTAATGGAAGCAAAACGACAAGTTGAAGCTTCGGTCGATCTTCTATCTCTTCCGGCGTAGTAGGCCAGAATTTCAAGGAGAATACCGATGAACCTTTGAGAATCTGACCTTCAAGCCTAGCTCTAATAGTGCTCTCAACTTCATGGTCAGGAACGTGCTGAGCTTTTTCATCGATATAGCGATTCAGGTTTACCTCGCCGCGGAATATCAGTTTCTCTTGTGTCTTCTCTATATGATATGAAGTCTCGAGAATGCCATCAGAGAGAGCCTGTCTTGCTCGGACCTCATCATCTCCGGGCACAAGTGCATCAAGAAGAATCTCTGTCTCCGCCGCACCTACGAGAGGATCCCCCAAGCCTCTATGAGTTACGAGGACGCTTTCTAGAAGAATAGAAGATGCAAGGCGTGTGCCAAGGCGTCCTCCGAATGTATCATCAATTATTCCGGCGCGGGATCTTCTCCCTGAGCTATCAACGAACTCTGTCACCAATGCGTTGTCTATTCTAACGTCATCGAATACTCGTTTTGAGAGCTCTTCTCTGATGTCTGGCCCATTTGGGTCGATATGGAATGGATGTAGGATTGCTTCTTTTCCGCCTGTTTCATGAAGTCTATGCACAGCTAGAATTGTAATCAGTAATGCACCTCGGGTCTGCATGAATTTTGGAGCTTGCCCAAGCTTGTCTCTCAACAGTGTAATAAACTTTGGATGGAAAGGATATGTCTTCTGCAATTTCTGCTGGAAATCATTTGATGAGGCTGAAACAGGAAGCGCAGCCCGAATACCAGGGCTAGCATAGTAACGGGCATATTCTTCGGCAGTCTTTTGAGCCGAACTTGGATCTATTTCTTTAAAGATGCGGCGCTTAAGGATGTTCACAAGCTCTTCATCATCCCTCACAGGCGTAATCGGTTCGGCCTTCCGTAATAAGATCTGTGCCGTCAATCCAACTTCTCGTTTGGCGTGGCTTTCGAGCTCAGCCTTATCCGTCTTCTTACCGCGTGTTATCTTTTGAATTGTCGCCTTATGTTCAGGTTCAAACTCTTCTGGCAACTGTGACACGACCATTGCGGTGTTGGTGAGTTGATCCACAACCTCTTCAAGATCCTGTAAGAACACTCTTGTCTGGACTGCAAGACTACTGTCTCCGACTATGACTGCTGAAGCACGAATCAGGTAGTTTGTCAGCTCGTCAATCAGTATGAGAATGGGTTTGTTTTGTAGAAGTTGGCGCAAATTCTCCTTTGGTGGTGCTTGGAGAGCATCGTCGAATTCGGTCATCGTTTCGGGATTTCCAAGCTGCTTGGCAATTTCACCCCATAGGGTACGCGGTGCTTGCTTACCACCCGCAGGCGAACTCTGAGTGAGCACAACAATTTTGATTTCTGGAATGTCGATGTCCTTTAAGAAGACTCTTGCCTCGCTTTCTTTGGCTCGGCCACCCAATCTGGCTAGGTGGTAAAGTGCTGCTAAAACATGGGATTTCCCTCCACCAAGCGCGGTTCCCAAGAGATAGATCCCTTTCGAATGGGGATTCACTCCTGTAATCCGCTCCAGTATCTGTCTAGGTATAGTCATTAACGTGGCAGTTGGGTAGGTTATGCTGAAGAAATTCCTCGAATCGCCATATATTGACTTTTCACCCAACGAACCTGATATTAAATCGAGGTCTACTGCCAATGCATTGATACCTACATTCTCCCCTAACACGTCCGGCCGCGCCTTACAAGCATCAAGCAACGATTCCAGGTTTATCACCACTCTACATCCTTTCAGGCGCTATATCGCATGGGACAATAAAGCTTGTTGAAGCGGATAGGGCTTTGACTAAAATGGAACAAATTGCCACGAATAATCAGTCCTTAGGCATGAGTTATACGACCAGCGATGCAATGGCATTGCCTGCCGAAGGCAGTGTACAGCTTTGTCTCCAACTTTAAATCAAATATATCTTGGTGTTTCGCACCTTTAATCCTTGCTAATTTCCATTTGCATCATCTACTGAGATAGTTTTATGAATTTGGCAAGTTTATGTGCTGCAGTCACAAGGATGATCGATAGGTGGTGGAGGTAAACGAAAGCATCAGAAACTCAATTACTGAAATTCTTACAAGGAACGAAACAATTTATTGTTCCGATATACCAGCGCAATTATAGCTGGACCTTGAAACAATGTCAACAGTTATGGTATGATATAGAACGTCTGACTAAAAATGAATCTTTGGCCTCTCATTTTATGGGCTCTGTTGTATACATTGAGAAAGGGTTGTATCAAGTGACTATAGTGCCACAGTTATTGGTTATAGATGGGCAACAGCGCTTGACAACAGTTTCCTTAATGCTTGCCGCTCTAGGGCGCATACTCGAAGAGCGACAGATACGCACCGAAATAAGCAAAAAGAAGATCGAGGATTACTATCTCTTTAATAGCCAGGAATCTGGCGAGAAATATCATAAACTCATTCTGACTTCAAAGGACAAAGATAGTCTCAATAGATTACTTGAGGATCATCCCGAGACAAATGGCTCGGGTTCATTACTCGATGAGAATTTCTATTTCTTTGAGAAAAAAATCCGGGAAAGTGGAATAGATGCAATCAAAATTTTTCAAGCGATCAACAAGTTGACCATAGTTGATGTCGCGCTAGATAGAAACTATGACAACCCCCAGCTAATTTTCGAGAGCCTTAATTCAACCGGACTAGCTCTCTCGCAAGCTGACCTCATTCGAAATTACGTTCTGATGCGTCTTGAGCCACAAGATCAAACACGCATTTATGAAACGTACTGGCATCCTGTTGAACTTCTGCTTGACTCACAAGTTAGTTCTGACCTTTTTGACAGATTTATGCGCGATTATCTGACTATTAAAACCGGTAGGATTCCGAATATAAGCGAGGTCTATGTGTATTTCAAACGTTACGCTCAAGAACTCAAGGATGGTAGCGGTGAACAAGAAGGTGTATTAGCCCACACTGAGAGCCTTGCAAAGGATATAAAGAGGTATTCTTACCATTTTTCAACTCTGGTTAATCCCAGTACCGCCAACCCTGCCATTAACGATGCAATTCGAGAATTGAACATTTTGAAGGTGGATGTGGTATATCCATTTCTCATGGCAGTTTTAGACGATATGCGTTTAAACATAGTGAGTGAAACCGAG
>JAKBSX010000047.1 GCA_021844725.1 Actinomycetes bacterium
CCTCTCCTGGAGGTAACCTAGTGTGCTATAGCCAGTACCGTAGTCATCGATCATTACTCCGATTCCGTGGCTTGCCAGTTCTGATATAGCCCGGTGTGCTCTTGTTGGGTCGGCCATGAAGAGATCTTCTGTCAATTCAAGATCAAGACTGAAATTGGGTACTCCTTGTTGTTCCAGAGCCTCTAACACGGCTTCGGGAAATCCAGGGTCGAGCAAGTTGATCACAGACATATTGATTGCGATGCGTAGGTCTCTACCCTGGTCCAGCCACAGTCTTGTTTGGTGGATTGCTTTTCTCATTACAGTTAATGTCAGAAGAGGCATCAACCCAGCATTTTCAACTTGGGGAAGGAACTCTCCCGGAGTAAGTAGTCCCAGCTTGGGATGGTTCCATCGAACCAGAGCTTCGGCTCCGCATACCCTGTTATGGATAATATTTATCTGTGGCTGGAAGTAAATTTCCATTTCCCCACATTCGATTGCTTGCCGCAGCCGCTTTTCACTTTCTAGCCTAACTTTTTGTGCTTGGTGGTGCTCAGGTTGGTAGGCACAGATTCCAATTCTCCTCGATTTGGCTTCATACATCGCCAAATCAGCATGTTGTAAAAGCTCCACTGGGTCGATCCCATTTGAAGGGGAAATTGCTATTCCAATACTGGCTGTGATTTCAAGTTCGGAAAGTACGATTGTGAAAGGTGTTCTGAGGCTGGCCTGAAGCCGCTCTGCGATGACTTCTGCTGATTCAGAATCGGCGTCGTTTATGATGGCTCCGAATTCGTCCCCTCCAAGCCTGGCGATCAAATCTCCGGTTCGCATTACGTGACTCAGTCTATTGGCCACTGCGATCAGAAGTTCGTCACCGTAGTGGTGCCCCAGGGTATCGTTGATTGATTTAAAGTCGTTGATATCGATGATCAGAACTGCAAAGTTTTTGCTTTGCGTTGGCGAATAAAGCGCTTCTGCCAGCATTTCATTGAATGCCCTCCTGTTGGCCACCGAAGTTAAGTCGTCAGTTCGGGCTTCTTTTCGATGCTGTGCGCTCAGGCGGATGGTCTTGAAGCTTATTACAGTCCTAATGATTGCAATGAGGGCTCCACCGCCTGCTAAGATCACGCTTATTATGTGCACGCGGACTTGTGTGGCATAAACCAAAAGACCCAGACTAAAAAGCGCAAATAGGGTGGGAATAGTTAGACCGGGGATCGTTATCCTTGTTGCTGAAATGGTACTACGGTTCCACCTCCAGGCGGAGAGGGGTATTAGCGCAGTTGCCAGGAGTGATAGCGATGACAAAATGGTCCCGGGATGGTACGTCCCAGTTGCATTTTGATAAAGAAAAATAGTGTCTACAACTGCAAATGCTACGGTGCATGCGGCCATTATCCATAGATAAAGGGGCGGTTTCCAGTCGAAGGCAAGTATGGTTCCGACTATGACTACCAGAAGCGTGATATCAAGTACTGGATATGCCAAGTTGGTGGCAATTGCAGAGACTGGCACTTTGATAGCGCTGAGTTTTTCGAGCACCGGAAATATGATTGCGGTGGCAATGCTGAGCAGCGAGAATAGTACAGTAAGAGCATCAAGCACCAGACTGGTTGAAAGCTTGATGAATCTGTTTTTGGCTAATGTGACCATCCCAATGATTAGAAAGAGGTACATTGCCAGCCACCCGGCATCAGAGATGGACGGATATGGGATTGGTTTAAGATTTTTGATGATGGCAAGGTAGATTACAAATGCCAGAGAGCGCGCAATTACCCCGGCTGAAATCCAAATCCAGACCATTCTTTCTGCTTTTATCTTTACTGGACGCAAAAGGGCGAGAATTGCCAGCGTGATGTATCCACCAGCCTGCAACCAACCGTCAAAGACTGGGTTGAAGCTCGTGGAATGGCGGACTGTGGGTATGGTGGTAAACGCGAACGAGACTATTTCAAGGGCTAGAAGTATTTGCAGCACTCTGATAACAATTGACCATTTTGGCGCTAGGCCAAGCATCGGTTGTTTTGAGCGTGCCCGCTTCACAATCTGAAGCTTACTGGAACATCAAAATGGTAAATGGTAATTTGGCCAAAGGATACTCGGTATTGCTGGGAGCCTATGTATTTTGTTCAATCGTACTAGCATAAAATACTTGCAGTGGTAGCTTGACCGTCAGAAAGGGTTAATGCCGGCGAGATGATCGCTTGGAATTCGTTGCATGAGAGCAAGTCAAGCCACGTCGTGACCAGGTTTGAGGTGCCTTAGTTCAATGGGTACCTAAGTAATTTCCTGGTGATAGCTTTAGTTAATCTTTCGGCTCTGTCTCTGATTGAAGCTAAAAACCAGCCTTTCCCAACTTGTCGGTTGAGTGATCTTTCTGGGGCTTTTCATTCCATCATCAATACCGCAGCTCCCTCATAGCGATGTTTGGCAAGATCTGATAGAGCCTGGTTGGCTTGCTCGAAAGGATAGGGAACCGTCGCGACATCGATTCCCATTTGGACTGCCAGGTCTAAAAACTGTTTCCCATCACTGCGGGTATTGGCAGTCACGCTGGTAATTGTTTTCTCTAGAAACAGGTATTTTTCGTAATTCAGCCTGGGAATGTCGCTCAGATATATACCTGCGATGGCCAGGGTCCCGCCCCGGTCCAGAGCCTTTAGGGCCAGAGGTACGAGTTCTCCGCTTGGTGCGAAAATAATTGCTGAACTCAGTGGTTCGGACAGGGATTCCGTTAGGTCAATAGCAGAAGATGCTCCTAGGCGCAGTGCTTGCTGTCTAGCCTTTTCAGATCTGGTAATTACGTGGACCCTGGCGCCTTGATGGAGGGCCACCTGCATTGCCAGGTGGGCTGATGCGCCAAAGCCATATATTCCGAGTACCGCATCCTTATTCAGTTGTGCCCGTAGGAGTGCTCTGTATCCTATGATTCCTGAGCAAAGTAGGGGAGCCGCTTTCTCGGTGGGAATACCTTCTGGAATCTTGTAAGCGTAATTTTGATTTACTACTGCATACTCGGCAAAGCCGCCGTCGTTATCCCAACCTGTAAATACCGGTGAATTGCACAAGTTTTCAGATCCACTCCTGCAAAATCTGCATGAACCGCAGGTACCCTGTAGCCAGGCGATACCAACCCGATCTGAAATTCTGAAATCCGTCACATCTGGTGCCAGCGCGATTACAGTGCCGATAACTTCGTGGCCTGGGATTATACCAGGGTATTTAGGATTGAGATCGCCCTCGGCCAGATGCAAGTCGGTTCTGCAGACTCCACAGGCAAGCACTTTGACCAGAAGCTGACCTGGTCCTGGATTCGGCGTCTCTTTCTCAACGAGCTGAAGAGGATTAGTATGTATCGGACCAGGAGTTTTCACTATCCAGGCACGCATTTGTTAACTCCTTGGTATGTTCGCAGCCAATTCGACATAGCATTCAAAATAGAGTCATCTTTTTACTTGGTCAAGGTGTGCTTCTTCTTCTTCTTCTTTTGTTTGGTTAGATTTTACTTCAAGGTCGGTGATCGCAATCGATAAAAGGCTTATCGGCGGCCACTGACATACTGTATGATAGGTCTGAGATCAGCATCGGTATTTCTAGCCAATTGATTGCTGTACAGAGGAGAGCTATGAGCGCAGATGAGTCTTCTGCAGCAGGTGAGCTTGAGCCGGGATCTATTCCACATGAAGTAATGCAAGAGCAGCTACGAAGTTTGCTACGAACGGAGGCTGGCTGGGCAGTTCGGTTTAGAGATCCATCTCAGGAAGCTAGGCGGCTGTTTAGCGAACTTTTTGGCACTTTTTTCCTAGTCCTGGTTGCGGCGGGGGCACCCACAGTTTCTGCTTTTGGAGCAGGCCAGATTGGCCGGGCGGCAGCGGTTACTGCTCCAGGGCTAATGGTGTTGGCCATAATTCTGTTTATGGGAAAGGTTTCAGGAGCACATCTCAATCCGGTTGTGAGCATCGCCTTCGCACTGCGCAAGGATTTTCCCTGGAGAAGGGTACCGGGATATATTCTGGTTCAAGCTATCGGAGCTATTCTGGCCGGGTACTTCCTCTATGGTATGTTCGGCAAGGTTGGAATGCTGGGAGCTACACTTCCGGGCAAGGGGGTCGGCGACTTTCAGGCATTTTTGATGGAAACAGTCCTGACGTTGGGACTTGTCAGCACTATTTTAGGAACCTCCTCGAAGGCGCAAAATGTCGGAACCATGTCCGCAGTGGGAGTTGGATCCTATATTGCCTTAGCTGGTCTTTGGGCAAGTCCGATCACTGGAGCATCGATGAATCCGGTACGATCATTGGGACCAGCCGTGGCGCTCGGAAACTTTTCCCATATTTGGGTATATTTTGCAGGTCCACTTCTTGGTGCTCTTCTTGCGGTTGTGGTGGCAATAATCTTGAGAGGGCCTGGTGGACTCGACCTTGATGCTCAACTTGCTGCTCAGGGAAAAATCGACTGAATCCTTAGAATTTTCAACCTTTCAGTTTTGGAGTATCTGCTATAGAGGGGGATTGCAATGGCAAAAAATAAATCAAAGCACAAGGAGTTATGGAAGAACAGCCCAGATGAACATGATTTTCCTGCAGCGAAAGATTATCTGTCATTGATTACCGGTCAAAAGATCGCTGAGATGGTGGTGGACTCCCTCAAAGAAGTGCCGACTGAGGTTCGAAAGGCGAAAGATCTACTCAGAGCCAGCGGATTGCCATTACTTGGTAAGGATGATTTTCATGTTGCGCTGGATCTAAAAAAGGTTGCTAAAGGGATTCCACTTTCACCTGTGCTTTTAGTAAGAGGAAGCATATCTAAACAAATCCCCTTGACGGTGGCTGATGGATATCACAGAATTTGTGCCAGCTATCAGATCGACGAGAATCAGGACATACCTTGCAAAATAGCTGAACCTAACTTCAGCTGAAGTTTGTTTATCTCAGCTATGTGGAATGCTTTTAGAGGCCAATAGCCGGTTGACCCCAGCAGGTAAGGAAGCTCGCGCCTGTTTCCCTGGCCCGGTTTAGAGCATCAATGCATCATCAGGTAGCTACACTGTAACTGTCTATGAAGCTACAAAGAGGTAAAAGTGGAAGTTGGAGTTCGGGAACTCAAAAATAACCTCAGCCGATATCTGGCCCAGGTTAGTACCGGTAAAGAAGTCATTATCACCGATCGTGGACGGGCAGTGGCTAGGATCACGCCGATTGGTACCGAGAGAAATATTGACAAATTAATCGCACAGGGAGTTGTAACGCCGGCCTCCACGGCAAAACAGGTTGCGCCTATAAAACGCGTACTTACTAAAAAACCCGTGAGTTCTCTAGTAGCAGATCAACGTCGTTGATCGCCTATTTTGATACTTCAGCGGTTGTACCTCTTTTGGTACATGAGACTGGTTCAGAGAGAGCAAATCTGCTATGGAACGAAGCCGACCGTATTGCCACGGTTCGGCTTGTCTACGCCGAAGGCCGTGCGGCGCTGGCCATGGCCTCGCGTCTTGGGCGTATCGATCAAATTGCACTACGTTTAGCAGTAGATGAGCTCGATCGGCTATATCAACAGATGGACCTTATTGAACTCACTGATACTCTCATATGGCGTGCCGGCGTGCTGGCAGAGGAGTGCTTGTTACGAGGTTACGATGCTGTGCATTTGGCTGCAGCAGAGGTACTCAGAGCCGAAAGTCTGGTTTTTGTCGCTGGTGACGACTTGCTTTGTAAAGCGGCAGAAATTCTCGGATTGGCAGTTGCTCATACCTGAGGAGGTCGCCGCATAATTATATGGCCTGGGGGCGTATTTCTAGCTTAGCTGCGGGCTGGCTGACCATAGTCTGTGGCTACCGTTAAGGCATTGGTTGCGCTCGATAGCAATTGCCTCAGGCGACAATCTGGAGTAGTTCCGGTTTTAGAGACGGAGGACGTCGAGCGCAGACTAAACAGGTTTTAGTTACCGTAGCGTTCCAATTTTGGTCAAATACCTAGTCGACACGGTGATTCTCGCTCTTTTTGCTGCAAGGAGGCAAGGCGGAACCGCAGCTAGGATGACAGAGACAGATGACTAAGGCGTAGGGCTTTGAGAGGTCAGCCACTTGTTTCCCCTCAGATAAAGCTGTTGCACCTCTGGTCCATCGAGACCTGGCATGTCCACCTTTACTGGATATCCAATCCGTGACTGAAGATAGGCCAGGTGGCGATAACCTACAGGGAACTTATTCAATAACTCCGGATCCAGCTTGGGAAATTCACCTGGAACTATAGAGTTGAGGCGGTCCATTTCGTAGATTGGTTGGCGTAGAACCAGTTTCCAGTCGTTTCCCTCTTTTCTGAGGAAATCGTAGAACCTTCCAGTGCAAATTACATCACAGAGCACGGATTCAACCTCAGCTCTTTGAGTAATCGTCATTTTCGTTTGAGCAATTGCCCTGTCTCCGGACACCTCAATCGAGCTGCCTCCCAGAAAGTGGAGAATCCTGACACCGTTGTTCCATCCGTCGATGCTGGCCTGGATGAACTCTTCGGCTGAACCCTGTTTCCAGGTAGCCATCATTACTCCGTCTGACGCCCACAGGGTTCGGAATTTGTCCCAATCTCCTGCGTCTCGCCATACAGCCCAGTTCTCAATCAGCTCCCGGATTCTTAAGCGTTCCCCGATCTGATCATCCAATGCAAGAACCTCTTTCGCTCACGATCTGCCAGCTTATAACTGCGCTCAGACTTGTCTGGTATCTTAGCAAGCCTTTAAATCTACTCAAAATATGATTTTCTTGATAGGGACAAATAATTATGGCATCCATTATCTATCCCGACTGATAAATCAATCCGACGAGATATAAACAGCAATCGATTAAAAATTTAGACCGAGGGAGTTGGCTTGAAACTGTCGTCGAAGGCATTAGATCAAGGTAGCGCTCAACAACATCTGTAAAACAGCTGTTCATGTGCGTTTGACTGGGAACAAATTTTCGTATTATTATTCTCACGCAGCAGTTGGATTTGGTCAGCATCAATTTTTGCCGAGGATGGGAATTCCGAGCGTTCGTTGGGGATGGGTACCAAAGAAACGCCTTGAGCTCGGAAAGAGCGTTTTATGTTTTGCGGTTACTTTTTTCTAGTTAAGCCATGGCTGACTTTTGACCCCAGAGTCGCCAATTATTGGAGGATTTATGTCTTCGCAGCGACTCAAACGATTGTCCAAGGCTTGGCAGGATTGGGGTACGGCTGACCCGCTTTATGCAATACTCAGTTCACCCGAGTACTGGCAGAACAAGGGAGATATCAATAGATTTCTCGCTACCGGGCGCGAGACCGTAAGCGATCTGATGCAAAGGGTGGATGAATTGAACCTTTGCACCGAGCGCAGGCGAGCCCTTGACTTCGGTTGTGGAATAGGGCGCCTGACCCACGCGCTCGCTCCAATATTCGACCAAGTTGTAGGTCTGGATATTGCCACAAGTATGGTGGAGCGAGCCAGGTCGATTCATTCCAGCGTGACAAACTGTTATTTCGAGGTGGAAGTTGGGGAAGACCTCGGTCGCTTCCCAGACGCCTATTTTGACTGTGTAATATCGCTTTTAGTCCTCCAGCATCTTGGAAGCGAGGACGCTATAGCTGGTTATCTGCACGAGTTTCTTCGGATTCTACGGCCTGGTGGAGCGCTAATAGTGCAGCTCCCTACAACGGTCTCAGCGGCACCTCCGCCTCCGCCACTTATGACTCGTAGGGGAATGAAAAGAATCTTTGGATATTTCCTAAGGGGACTGGGTGTTTCCCCAGCCCGTCTTCACAGTCGGCTTGACTGGTCTCCAGAGATGACCATGACAGCGATCTCTGCTGAGCGGACAAAGCGTGAGATCGAGAGCAAAGGTGGCAGAATTGCTTTCACTTCAGCACCGGAGACTGACAGCGGAGGTACGGTCAGCTGGGTTTATATTGTGACCCGTTAATTAGGTGCATTTGGGATTCCTCTGGGCGCTCAATGAGTTTCCCCTGCTAGTCAGGATGTTTGTTTAATAGCGGTGATCATCTGATTGGCATCAATCGAAACCTGTAGCAATGAGCTATGGGAATCCATACACCAGGGTGTTTATTAAGTGCAATGAAAGGTCGTCGAGAGTTCTATCGACCCTCATTTATCTGTCATAGTGTTTTGAACAAGTTAATAGGCGCTTAGTTCCATCGTCTGCTCTCTCAAACGTTAACCTCAACGCACTGCTCGCGGATGCTGACCATGAACCACTTCGGTCGCCTTCAAGCTTATGTACACGGAGCGAAGGATGTTTTTCGTTTTCGTCGAGAAGGCGTAATGCTGTTAGGAAAGTTTTCCGATCAGAAGGCGTAAAATCTCGAGACGCGAACGTCAGAAGGAAAGTTTCTGTAAATTCGAGAGATTGATATTCGTGGGGCACGTCCTCAGCTACCTAAGGACTCCAGATCTTCTTCACTAAGTCTCTTTACACGGCCCTCTTTCGAATCACGATGTGCCCTCTCTAAGAGTTCACGGTGATCAGGCGTATATGCCCAAGCATCTTCTAGTCTCAGATAAACCACTGGTCGCAAAACCAAGGCTTTTTGTTCTAAATCCACCTCGATCTCGAGCTGCGTTCCTTCAGTCAGCCCAAGCTGCTTTCTTACTGATGCTGGCACCGTCAGCCTTCCTGAACCATGTACAGTCACTGTTTCCATAACCTCAAGTATACCCTATTGCCGCGACACCAATAATGCAATTCGGCATAATGGCAAATCGCCACTTCTCATTAGTCCAAAGCTAGCTAACTCCGTGTTTGAAAATATATAAGGCGGTCACTGACTGGTTTGGCAAAACGCATTAAGCTCCTCGACATGAATAAACCTCCCACCGCCACCTCAGTGGTAACAATTCCAACGCGCACATGTTGTCAAAGACGTACAAGCCGGAGTGTCTCAGCGTCTTTGTGTTAGATCAGTAAATGGTTCGGCTTAATGTGGCATTTCCGGTGGTCTTTCGAGTCGCCAGACCACACATGATCGACCGCCTAAGTCACCGGCTGGCATTCCTGCGGTTTCGCTCACACATCATAACACTCACAATAGCGAAGCATTTGGATTGCTAGGTTTTGTCGAAGCAGATGCGCTGTTATTTAAAGGCGCCAAAGGTCGTTCCCTACGAGTTCATGCTCTGCAGAAATGCTGAGATTGAGCTCGTCGAAGCGTTCGTAGGGGCGATCTCCACCTACATGATCTTGGGTATACAGGGAACACCTGGGCTTCGGCAACTGGGGCGAGTACGAGAGAACTGATAGCTCGGATGGGGCACGCTTCAACGAGGGCGGTTCTGATCTACTAACATGCTAGCGAGAACAGGGATCAGGCGATAGCGCGGTACCTTCGGGACTTGTTATCCAAACTAGGCACTACGACTTATCAATCGATCAATAGGCGTTAACTCTTGAATACGTATTAAGCGGACTGGTTCTTACCGTAAGCTTTCTGGAATTTCACGGAAACCGTTGATTGCAACTGCCTCACCGAACTTCGACGGGTTCCTGCACTTAACAGGCAATAAAAATGTGTCTAATGTGGTCGATATGTGATCAATGTGTAATTGTTGGAAGTTGAACGCAACTTACTGGGCATTATGAACGGTCGCTGGACAGCCAATATACTTAGAGCGGGCGACGAGAATCGAACTCGCGTTCTCAGCTTGGGAAGCTGATGTAAGGGTAATTTCCATACGCTTCCGACCAGCATGTTGTCAGAACATGTGCTGGTGAGACAGGGAATAGATAATCCGCCAATATCCGTTACAAACCGTTACAGACCACCATTATGTGGTCTGAATGTGGTCTGACAACGGGCGACTACTACGGAGCTTAGCTCAACCCCCTCCGACTGGCTCCTTGCTCCACCCTCATCCGAATTGGATCACACGTCGGATATCGCTATTTTCAATACCAGTATCTGGAAAGTGACGTTCAACCAACCGTCACCTTTGTTGGGGTTCTGGCTCTAGGTTTAAGGGGTCTTCGGATCTAACGGTGGAAAGTTAGTTATCTAGATCAGAGTGAGCTACTGGTTCGTAGCAGTGAGGACAGGGACCTCCAAGTCCAATACGGGAGCAGAAAAGGTTACAATCTGGACATCTCCGGATCCCGAGATAGCGCTGGTCACAACTGGGACACTGATACACGACGGCATCTAGCCCGGTAGGTATAGATTTGATTACTTGGGGTGTATGTCGAGCTCGGTAGCTGGCCTGTCTGTGGGCATCGCTACAGAACCTGCGCCGGCCAGATGAAGGAAA
>JAKBSX010000048.1 GCA_021844725.1 Actinomycetes bacterium
GAAGGTATGTCACTCTCGATAGGTCCGTTCAATCCTTCACAAACACAAGTTCCTGAGCTTTTCGGGACTCCAACCCAGCCGAAATTGCCTGAAGTGATCGAGGATCAAGTCCAGGATCTGTTTTGGGGACCCGTTAGAGGAGACATTTTAGAATCCGGAGAATTCCATTTTGCCTATATTGGCGAACAGATCCTTCACTACACCCCTAGATTGTTCTACAAACACCGAGGGATCGAATCCGGCCTGACTGGGTCGTCGCTAACCAAGGGACTCGTTCTGGCAGAACGAGTATCTGGGGTTGGTTCTGTTTCGCATGCAGTAGCCTATTGCGCTGCAATCGAAAATGCCTTTCAACTTGAAATACCCACCAGAGCACAACTCATAAGGATAATCCTGTCTGAGCTGGAGCGGATTTATAACAATTTTCACTTCTTTGCCAACCTATGCAAAACAACAACTTTGAAAGTAGGAGAAGCGTTCGGTGCCTTACTTGAGGAAGAAGCCAAACAAATCAACTGCAAGATAACCGGAAATCGGCTGCTCCGAAACGTTCTTGCGGTTGGTGGATTGAGGCGAGATCTTGCAGTTGAAGAACTTTCCACGCTTCTTCCACCGCTTCGGAGAAAAGCCGAAGACTATTTGGAAGCTCTTTCGGACACCCAGAGCCATCTTGACAGGTTGATTGGTACCGGGATCTTATCTCAAAACCTGGCCTTTGAATTTGGAGCAACTGGTCCGGTGGCCAGTGCCTCCGCTATAGCACGAGATCTGAGGGTAAATCACCCATACTCTGGCTATCAAAACATACAAATTGACGTGACAACGCGTTCATCAGGAGATGCACTGGCACGGGCAGAGGTCCGCAAATCAGCCCTGTTTAATGCATTCACAATTATCGAACAGGCTTTATCACTGATTCAGCCCGGACCAACGAAACTCGATAACATACCGGTCCCGCCGGGAACTGTCGATGGATTGGGATGGTCTGAAGGACCCCGAGGATCCTGCTTTTACGCCATAAGGATTCGAGATGGATTACTTGAAAGAGTCAAAATCAAATCGGCTTCCTTCTCAAACTGGAAAGTATTCCCACTAACGGTTCACTCAACCAACATGATGGATTACGCAATAAATGAAGCAAGCTTTGGCCTCACTATTGCAGGAGCAGACAGGTAGATCAAAATGAGAAACTGGACGCTTAAAGGAATTGCGGCAGGCAAAGCCACTACAGATTGGCCATATCCAGACGATTTGGATAATGGCCAGGAAAGAATGCTTGGATTTCCAAAATTCGATCCCAGCCGATGCGAAACATCCTGCCAGGCATGCATAGACATATGTCCTACCGCCGCGCTGTCAACCAACCGTAGCGAAGATATTGCTTCAAACGTTCAACTCGACTTCGGGAAATGCATAAATTGCCAGATTTGCATTGAAACATGTCCAACTGACGCTTTACAAAACTCTGCAGATTTTATGTTCGCGGCAAAAAATCGAAATGACCTGATACGCAGCCAGCAGCCTGTCACTGAAGCTGCCGACAGGCTGAGATCGAAGATCGAAAAACACTTTAAAGGAAGCTTACACGTACGCCATATCGATGCTGGATCATGCAACGGGTGTGAGTCAGAGCTGGCGGCTACCACCAATCCTTACTACAACCTTCATCGGTTGGGAATCTTCTTCACACCTTCCCCAAGATTCGCAGACGTTCTTTTAGTTACCGGAACAGTTGTACCGCAAATGATAGGGCCATTACAAAGAACTTATCAAGCTATGCCGAATCCTAAATTCGTTATAGCTGGAGGAACCTGTTCGATTTCAGGAGCACCTTTCGATTTTGGATATGCCGCCGGCAACGGAGCTGACCCGTTCCTCCCGGTGGACGTCTATCTTCCGGGCTGCCCCCCTTCGCCAGCCTCGTTCATCTTTGCACTCCTACTTCTCACTGAGCGTGTCGAGCAGAAGCTAAAGGACGGCAACTATGAGTAATGACCTGGTACTCATAGGGTGTTGCCTGCTGGTTGCTTCAATCCCTTGTGCATTTTTGCCCAAACCATCGCATTTATCTAAAAGTTTTTTTCTTTTAGGAATTATTGTTCTTATTTTTGGTACCGGGTCAAGTCTTCCATCCGGAACCAGCCAGTTCGACTTGCTGCTGAGCGCCGGAGGGGAAATCCAGTTCCGCATTAACCCATCGGCGGCTTGGCTCATGCTGTTCGGATTGATACCAGCCCTGCTCGCAGGTATTACAGTTCAAAATCGTCAGCATGATAATCAATGGTTTGCGGCTGCTTCGATAACCATATTGGGAGCTATCGGTGTTGCCTGCCTTGGAGATGGGATATCTTTTTTAATAGCCTGGGAAATTATGAGTCTCGGTGGCGCATATCTCCTTATGAGCGACAATAGAACAAGTAGGCTTGAGGCAGGAACCTCCAACCTGTTTATGCTCTCACTCCTTGAAGTTGGAAGCATTGCACTATTTCTTGGGATCCTATTCCTGGGAGCAACCAATCCCAGCTTTAGTTCATTTGCTTCCTCCTGGGTGAGCTTCTCCACCCCCGCAAGCGTGGGTATTGGAGTGCTGTTTATTATTGGATTTGGTGCCAAGCTGGGCATACTCCCATTTTACGAATGGTACCCTGCTGCATACTCAAGTGGACGCGGAGCATCAGGGGCAATACTCTCGGGAATAGTGTTGAACGTCACCTGGTTTGCCCTTGCAAGATCAGTTTTGAAGTGGATGCCAAAATCAAAGGCCCCGATCGAATTTGGGATCCTTTTAGTCGCTTTGGGCGTGATTTCCGCAATACTTAGCATACTTTACGGATTTCAGCAGAGCGACTGGAGGAAACTCCTCTCCTTTTCAACTGCTGAAAATGCTGGCCTGGCTGTAGCCGCTCTCGGAACGTCCCTGATATTTCGCTCGGCTGGTCTAAACGAGCTCGCCACCATGGCCTTCATAGTCGGGCTTTTGCATCTAGGAGGACACTCGCTTGCCAAAGGCTCGCTAATGGTTACCGCCGATCACATCCACCACAATGCCGGCACTTACGAAATTACCCAACATGACGCTCTTTCGCAGGCTCCCTGGAGCCTTGGACTTGGTGCCATTCTTTCCGGTATTAGCCTATCCGCTTTACCACCGATGGCAGGATTTGTTACAGAGTGGTATATTTTCCAGACTGTATTCCACAGCTTTCAGATTACAAACAACGTCGGTAAAGTCGCCTTGGCGTTAGGAGGGGCAGGAATCGCTCTGACTGCTGCCGTGTCATTGGCAACGATGGTGAAACTGATTGGAGTTGGTCTCCTTGGAAAACCCAGAGCGAATCCAAAAATATTGCCTGGTCAACTGCAAAAAGTTGAAAGCATTAGGCCCCATGTTGTGCTTGGCCTTGGCATGTTCGCACTTATTTACTCTTTAGGCATGATTTGGTGGATTAAACTACTCAAGCTATCTGACTGGCCACCATATCCTAAAGCGGTTCAGGACATGGTAAACGGTGTTCTTCTGGTACCCTTGTCGTCAAGCTTTGCATTCATTTCCCCACTCCTTCTTGCTGTCACAGGAGGACTACTGGCCCTTATCCCACTCGGGCTCATTTGGTTGCGCAAAAGCGGTCTAAACAAGTACCGGAAAGTACCACTTTGGGCTCACGGGCTTGAAAAGGTTCCCACCCGGAGCAACACAACTGCACTCGTATTTTCCAACGCACTAAGGCAGTTCTACAGTTTCATCTACAGGCCAACTACAGTAGCTCAGTCAAACGGGAACTCAAAAGGATACTTTGTAAAACAGATAAATTTTGAATACTCTGAAGCACCAATATTTGGACCGCTCATATTTTCTCCAGCTGTAAAGATAGTCAAATGGTTGGCAAAAAAAGCATCTGTCATACAAATGGGTTCTATGAATCTGTACCTTCTTTACATCGGATTGATGCTTCTAGTCATTCTCGTGATAGCAATATCTGTTTGACGTCGCACTCTTGATTGCAGCCGTCTTAGTGAAAGAATCACACTAAGTCGAAAACCAGCTCTTTTTCACAGCTGCCTATGGCGTTGACTGTAAAGATGAGGCACCGGCCATAGTTACAGATACCGATTACCCTACTCATGAATCAAAATAGACCGCCCTAAAAAGTCTCCCGGTTTTTCCATTGTTATCCCGGGCTTCTGGTCGTCTGGGAATTTCAAATATTAGACCAGGGATCTCGGCTTTGCAAGCTAGTAATCCTCGACGAATCGATCAATGACGGATCAAGTCTGATGCTAACCTGATTTGCGAGCCGCCTACCCTCCCGGGTAAGGCGAAGGGTGTCTTGTTCGCTACCTAAGAGATGCCCGATATCTACGGTACTTGTAAAAGAGTCGGCTGGCACTCCAAGCCTGGTTCTGACAAGCAACTCCAGACCCTCTAAAATTCTGTCAGCGGGCATAGTTTGCCGACTTCCCGCTATCGCCAGCGTAGATGTACTCACCGCATCCATATAACGCTGGTAGTTGAATATATTCCAGGTGCGATTGAACTTCAAATGTGAGTGAGCAGAGCAACCTAACCCAAGATACTCCCCTTGCATCCAGTAGTTCCAATTATGTCTGGAATGCCTACCTTGCTTCGCCCAATTTGAAATCTCGTACCACTTAAATCCGAAACTCTCAAGCATCTGGTCAATCAGATCGTAGGCATCAGCCTGAATATCCTCATCCGGATATCTAGTCAAATCTTTAGAAAGAGGGGTTCCCTGTTCAACAGTAAGAGCATATGCAGAAATGTGAGTCGGAGGTAGTGGAAAATTCATAACCGTATTAATTGAATCCTCTAAAGTTTTGAGACTTTCTCCGGATGCTCCATATATAAGATCAACTGAATAATCCTCAAAACCTGCTTCCCCTAATGAATCGATGGCTTTAAATATCTGGCCCGAATCGTGATCTCTTCCAAGTGTTCGCAAAGTATCTGACGACATGCTCTGAAGACCGAACGAGATCCTGTTCACCCCAAAACTCTTATAAGCTGCAAGTTTCTTTAGGGTTGTTGATTCCGGATTGCACTCAACGGTGATCTCTGCATCTTCTTCAACTTCCAGATTATCGATCAGCATTCCCAAATATTCAGGCGGCACCAACGACGGGGTTCCGCCACCAAAATACAGCGATGTCGCCGCGGCAAGATCACTCATATCTTTACGGTGTCTGTACTCCTTGAGTACAGATTGAAAATACCTGCGATACGATTGCTCGGCATCGGTCCAAGTAGCAAAGGCGCAATAATCGCACCGTTTTGAACAAAAGGGAACATGAACGTAAAGCCCAAAGCGACTGGACATGAAATTAACCCTAGACCTCTATCGTATCGATGCGATCACGAAGCCTCGAAATCAGCCTAATTGACAATCCGTAAATCTAATTCTTCGAGCCTTCGAACCATCTCTTCCACAGTGAGCTCGAACAGACACGCTATAACTTTTAGATCCTCATGTCTAATGGTGATCATGCGCCCGTTAAAATCCTGCCTCTGAACCTGGATCATGGAAAGATACCGCCTCAGAATCTCCTTCTCCGGACCTTCCAAAAGGTTCAATTTCACTAAATCAACGGTAACCTTTATACCCGGGTCTGCCACCTGAGTTTTTCTCTCATCTACTCCGTTGACCGTAAATGACTCAACCCTCTCTTCCCCTTCCTTTATTGTGGGGAAAACATTTCTCAAGGGCACTATCAACGCCTTAGGTGCGGTATCCTTAGGCAGCAACTGATCGACTGGAACATCGTAGAGTTCGGCGAGTCTTTGAAGCCGGGGAACTGAAATAGACCGCTCTCCGCGTTCATAGGCGCCCAAGACACTTGCCTTAAATTCTTGGCGTGAAGCAGCTTCAACTGCATGCAATGATAGGTGCATCTGCTTCCTGACAGAACGAAGTCTGGAGCCCACCTTGCGTGCATAACCTTCTGATATTTGATCTTCGTCCACAGCCATATTTCTAGTCGGTAACCACATAAAGTCAATCTGTTTATTTTATTCCATCACTTACAGTGTCATTACGGCGGCAATAAATTCCCACTCAGAGATTAGAGGATGTAAAACGTTTCATTGTCAAATATGCAGAAGCTGCTACCGCTGCGGTCTCCGATCTCAATATATTTCCTGAGAGAGATGCATGTTTCGGAACCATTTCCAGCTCTTCATCAGAAAATCCCCCTTCTGGCCCGATAATAACCGGAAAATCAGGGTCTGGAACATCAGCAGCCCCATATGTGCATAATATACACTCCGAGTGATTCTGCACAAAATCCCGGAAACTTACAATCGGAAATAATTCGGGCAAATATGCAGCGCGCGATTGCATAGCTGCTTCTCGCATCACCCTCGCCAGCTTCTGAAACTCTTTGCCCGATACGTCCAGACCCTCACTCCGGGTAGATGAATAATTTGAATGTAAAAAGTGGATTTCGTCCACTCCAAGTTCCGTCATTTTCTGTACTGCCCAGCTTGCGCGATCTAGCGCAGGTACCGTTAGTGCAATCACGATTCTTGGCGAAAGTCGCGGTTCAGTAAAAATTTCACCTAAATTGCTAAGGACAATCCCCTTGAACCTTCTCCCTTGAGCCACGATACTTAAGGTTGCTTGACGCCATCGTCCTTTCCCATCACCGAGAGTTATAAGATCTCCGCTTTTAAGCCTGCGGACGACTCCCAGGTGGTACTGATCATCTAAGCCGACCTCTGGCGACTCCAGATCCTCGATCAATACATGGGCAATTCCTGCTTGAGGTAGCATCGGCCGGTTGAAATCCTTATGCACAGAATTATTTAAATGCCGACTTTATCTTGGAAAAAATGCCGTGATCACGATCGCTTACGTCTTCGCCCCGTAATTCAGCTATCTTCCTAAATAGATCCTCCTGCTCTCCATCGAGATGAGTAGGAATCTCTACCACCACAGTCACTATCAAATCGCCCCTCTTGTTGCCACCCCTGACATCAGGGACACCACGGGATCGCAGCCTAAACTGAGTTCCAGGCTGAGTCCCTTGGGGTATGACCAGGTCTTCCACCCCATCTAAAGTCTCAAATTTTAGCGCTGCGCCTAAAACAGCCTGAGTAAGCGCCAAATGTAACTCGCAGTGCAGGTCATTGCCATCCCTTGTAAATCGAGGATGGGGCTTAACCCGAATTTGAACGTAAAGATCTCCTGGACGGCCTCCTCTTGGTCCAGCTGGGCCACGGCCTGCAAGTCGAAGTGTCGAACCGTGATCCACTCCAGCAGGAATCTCAACTGAGTAATTTCGCTCCTCCGTCCGCCGTCCTTCGCCTCTACAATCAGGACACGGAGTAGTTATGACAGTTCCCTCTCCCCGGCAACGATCGCATGGTGCAGTTGTGACCATTCTGCCCAAGATAGACTGGGCAACCCTGCGAACCTGACCTGCCCCATTGCAAACAGGGCAGGTACTCGAAGTTGTACCTGGTTTGGCACCGGATCCTGAACACGTTCCACAGGTCACCGGTAAGCGTACACTGACCTCTTTCTGGACACCAAACACCGCTTCAGTAAATGCGAGATCTACAAATACCTCGGTATCCGCACCTCTCTGGGGACCAGTCCTTTGATTAGAAAATCCACCTCCAAAGGCCGAGCCAAAGAAAGTTTCGAATATATCACCCATACCGGAGCCAAATGGGCCTGTGTCTCCCATCCCGCCTCTTAGGCCATCTTCCCCATAGGCATCGTAAATTCGTCTTTTTTCTGGGTCTCGAAGAGTTTCGTAAGCTGTGGTAATTTCCTTAAACCTGTTTTCTAACTCTTTGTCGCCACCATTCGCGTCGGGGTGCAGTTCACGGGCCAGACGACGATAAGCCTTTTTAATTTCATCGTCGGATGCATTCCTGGATATACCTAAAAGGCTGTAATAATCTTTCGGCACTAACCTCTGCCCTCACTCAATCTCTTGCCTAAACCCGTACTTACAAGATTAACCGCAGCCAACACTTTGGGGTAGTTCATTCGAGTTGGTCCAACTAACCCTATAGAGCCTACCTGCTCACCTTCGACAATATAGGGTGATACCACAACCGAACACTCAGCCAATGGAGGAATTCCAAGCTCAGTCCCAATACCAACGTTTCTTCCTCTGGCTAAAACATCGCGAATTAAAGTTACTACCAAAAAGTGTTGTTCCAAAGTTGCTAAAACTTTTCTAACCGTGTCAACCGCATCAAATGCGTTTGCCACCTTGGAAGCTCCCTCTATGTATACCTCGCTGTTTTCAGACTTGAACTCCTTGAGCATTGAAAATGCAAGCTCACATAGATTATCAAGTTGAGGATTCTCCACTAATGGAAGGTCGGACAAAGATCCCACAACACTCCCTCTCAAATTCCTGGTCAAGAAATTAGACACCTTTTCTAATTCCAGTTCATCGATTTCCTGCTGAACCTCCAAAGATTTCTTGCTTACCACGCCTTTGGAGTCGACCATTAGTAGAAGAATTCTTTTGGGACCTAATGAAACCAGCTGGACCGACCTTATTCTTACTGTCTCCGGATCCGGACCCGTGACCACTGCAGCATAGTTTGTCAGGTTGGTTAGCAAACGAGACGTATCACTGAACATCTCAGCCAATGCACCGTGGGCTTTAGTAAAAAATTCCTCAATACTCTGAATCTCTGGCATATCTGAATTATTGGCATCTTTGACAAAAGTATCTACGTAATATCTGTAACCCTTGTCAGTTGGAATTCTCCCCGCGCTCGTGTGAGGCTGGATCAGGTACCCTTCCTGCTCCAGGTAGTTCATTTCATTTCGAATAGTCGCAGATGAAACATTTATCCCAGACAGACGGGATATGTGAGTAGAACCAACGGGTTCTGCAAGTTGCACGTACTCATCAACTACCGCTCTCAAAATAGCGGCTTTTCTGTCATCCATAGAACCTGACATATATCCGCCCTTTTCTACAAATCACTTATAGCACTCTATTCTAGTGAGTGCTAACGAATACGAAATACACAATTAATCACAAGGAGATAAGATCCGAACGGCAAAGTCTCAATATGACTAGCCTTCCAACCTCAGACAAGTCCACCTATGACCAGCATAACTAAGGCGCAACCATTGGCTTAATTGATAGAGTGCCATCCTGCTGCCAGTTTACCGAGTAAGGATCGGCCAGGTGGCCTACAAAGTTACCATCATCGTCGTCATTTGCAAAAGCAAGTAATAGCCACTGTGAATTTCTGTCTTGGATTAGCCGCCCCGCATACAGCTCGTGATTCGTGAGCAGCTGAGCATTCATTATATCAAACTGCGCAACCACCGATTCCGCCGGAACCGCCCAAACGCCACCTTCTCCGCCGCCCTTTTCCCCTGCAGCCTTCCGCACTGCAGAAAACTCTCGCCGAAGGCATGAAAAAAGCAATACCGGTCTACCGTTAACAACGTTTATCTGAGTAACTTCCAGATCCCCAAATCCTCCACCAGCACTACTAAGTGCGGGTTGAATTTCCCAATCCATCAAGTCATTGGAAACTGCGTGGCCCACCACGCCTCTATCATCAACTACGCCGTCTTTCGACCTGGCAGTTATGTACATGTGCCAGCCATGCCCGTCGGGGTCTGGGAATACCCAAGGATCTCTCCAGGTCTCGTTTGGCCAGGTCGATTCACCGAGCTTCTCATAAAGGCGGGGATCTGCACTGATGACGTTAAAATCGGGTCTGCTGTCCCAAGTGTAGAGATCGGAAGAGGTCTTCAAACCAATTCGCTGTATCAGCCCACCTTCATCCTTGCAAATCCCGGTATAAAACATGTACCACAGCTCGTCGGGTCCTTTTAGCACTGAACCAGTCCAATGCGACATGTCATCAAAACTACTTGGAGAACCCTCCGGCGACGGGTGCATTATATCTTCACAAACTGTCCAGTTGAATAAGTCTGTCGATACTGCATGACCCACAGAAGTCCCAATGTGGCGATCATCTGGATTTCTGACTATATCGTGCCTACCGTCAGGGGAGTGAAATACCTTCGATGCCCTGAGAAAATATATATGATATTCTTTACCGGTATCGGCGATCCAAAAATCCCAAGTCCAAGTATCTTCTAGCTGCAGCACAATCAGTAATCTCCCTATCAAAACCATCGGAACGCGTGGAAACTAGAGAAGAAACTTCGCTTTCCCATCCCT
>JAKBSX010000049.1 GCA_021844725.1 Actinomycetes bacterium
TTTGATTTTAGATGGCATTGGTATGTTGTCCTGATGAAGTGACCATGCCTTCGGGAAGGGCATAAAAGGCACGGAAAGCTAACGAGAAGCCATCTAAAATCAAAAGTTTTGCCACAGATTACATGCTAAGGCAATATTTACATCAAAAGACAAAATGACTGAGATCTAGCCAGCAAAACATCCACTAATTGGGAACAAGATCACCGTTGATAATCTGTGTGGCGATTTCACCCATTTGCGAACGCCTATCCATTGCTGTCTTCTGAATGAATTCGAATGCCGCCGGCTCACTCATTGCATGAGTGTCCATCAAGATCCCCTTTGCTCGATCGAGCAACTTCCTAGTCTCCAGCTTTTTGTTGGCCCTGTCCGCTTGCGAAGCTAAGTAGGCTACTTCCTTTTCTAGAGCAATTTTCTCCTCAAAGCGGGCCCTGGCCAGTTCGATCGCAGGGACCAGATCCGAGGCCTGAAATGGTTTGACCAAATAAGCCAGGACTCCAGCATCCCGGGCCTGCTCGACGAAACTCCTTTGGGAAAATGCGGTGAGGATGATGACGGGGCAAATATTGTCAGAAGCTATTTCCGCGGCGACTTCAATTCCGTCTTTGCCAGGCATTTTTATATCCAGAATGGCTAGGTCTGGCTTCAGGTCACGGATATAAGAGACTGCTTCTTCGCCACGACTGGCCGCACCCACGACCTCATATCCCTGCTCTTCGAGAATCTCTTTAAGGTCTAGACGAATTATGGCCTCGTCCTCAGCTATAACAACTCTAAGTGCCATACCAGTCCTCCTCAAACGTAGCTCACAACATTTAACCACTTCTTTTGTTCTAAACTGCCGAACATAAGAGATATCTGCATGATCTAACTCATTGTGAACACAGTATAGAAAACATACAACCTATCCAGATTCTTAATAAGTTCGACACCTTCTAAGGAGATTGATGTTTATTCGCCAGCTTCCCCTTTGGATAGCACAAACCAACTGCTGGATAATTTCCAGATCAAAATCAGAAAGTGAGTGTATCCTCGTTGACGTTCCACCTGAACCAGCTGTACTTTCACAGATCCTTAATATCAACCACCTACGCCCGGTGGCGCTTTTAGCAACCCATGGCCATGTGGACCACATCGGAGGAATGGCGGAGATTTCCCGCTTTCAGGGTGAGCCACCAGAACCTGGCTCGATACCGGTAAGCATTCATACCAAAGATCAGCACATGCTGCTTGATCCAATCGGTACCTCGGGACTTTTGGCAGAGGAACTCATGAAAATGCAACTTGATCTCACACCACCTGAGCAGATTACCGGCCTTTCAGATGGTGATGTCATAAAGGGCTTGGAGATGACATTCCGCGCAATCCACACCCCGGGTCATACACAAGGCTCGACCTGCTTTCTTCTAAAGGATGACCAGTCGTCCGAGAGTATGCTTTTCTCGGGTGACCATCTCTTTAAAGGGTCAATTGGACGCACTGACTTACCTGGAGGGTCATTCGAAGCACTTATCGAATCCATGAGGCAAAAGATACTCCCCCTGGACGATCAGCTGCCGGTGCTTCCGGGGCACGGTGAAGCCACAACTATCGGACATGAGAAAACCACCAATCCATTTTTACAAAACTTATGAAAGCCTGTCTACCCCGGCACTATTACGGTACGGCTCCGCTGCGGGAATGAATCCACAAAAGAAGTACCGGTGGAAGGGACACGCGTACTCGGAAGCATATTTAGCGCAACGGACCCGGAGAGGCTTGATTTCCTCCCCACGGATAAATCCGGGGGCTTGCGGGCTTATTTCGGTCAACACACCCGGGGATGAAATGACGCGAATTCCTGATACTCAGGCATCCCCTTCCCAAATAGAGCGGAGTAAGTCGATTTGAGATCATATTTCTACTATGATCTCATTATCAGAGAATCAAGTTATGCATTGCAGAACCCGCTCAATTTGACGGAGTCAGCTCAACAAGTACGTTCGGGAGTTGCCACAACCTCAAATGACGTTGTTGTCGCTGCCGATGCCGTAGCATGATTGGAAGATAAAGCGCCATCCTCGAATAAATAAGAAGGGTGCGCCTGAAGTAAGATACTTTTAAACCAACGCCTTAAAAGGCATTGCCAATTGAAGGAATGTGTATGCCAGAAACTCGATTACTCATAGATCCTTATCTGGATTGGATCAAGGACGAAGGAATTCCGGTTTATGAGGATTTCGGCTTCGACCTACTTACGCTGGATCTGAAGCCATGGTCACGCATGGGAGCCAACGGCGCCTTTGCACTTGTTACTGGTCGAGGCGATTACCTTGATACGTTCGTCCTTGAGATTCCAGCAGGGGGATCCACGGACCCACAGCGGCACCTCTTCGAAGAAGTGGTGTATGTCCTAAGCGGAAATGGCAGCACTACAATCGAGAACCCGGATGGATCCAAGCACTCATTTGAGTGGGGACCCAAAAGTTTGTTTGCCATTCCCCTCAATGCCAAATATCGCCACTTCAATACCAGTGGAAACAAAGCCGCACGATTTGTGTCCACCACCAACCTGCCCATGATCATGAAACTGTTTCATGATTACGACTTCATTTTCAACAACCCCTATCACTTCGCAGGGAGAATGGGCGAAAATCGTTACTTTGAAGGCGAGGGGGAATTTATTCCAAACCGTCCTGGCCGCCACATGTGGGAGACAAATTTCGTCCCAGACCTCAGCACCTTTGAACTTAAAGAATGGCAAGACAGAGGTGCCGGTGGGTCAAACATAATGTTCGCTTTAGCTCAGGGTACGATGCACGCGCATATGTCCGAGATGCCGGTGGGAACTTACAAAAAGGGGCACCGCCATGGCGCAGACTTCCATATTTTCCCTGTAACCGGCCATGGATATTCAATTCTGTGGTTCGATGGGGAGAAAGATTTCAAGCGCTTTGACTGGCAACACGGCAGCGTATACGCTCCGGAAGATATGATGTTCCATCAGCACTTCAATACCAGCCCAGAACCAGCTCGATACCTGGCTGTCGCTTTTGGTGGGCTCAGATACCCCTTCAGTGAAGACAAGCGCAAGGTATTCTTGGGTATGGATGTCAACATCAAAAAAGGTGGCAAACAGATCGAATACGAAGATCAGGATCCAAGAATCCATCCGCTTTATCTGGAAGAACTGGCTAAGCATGGAGCCGATGCCAGAATGGACAAGTTCTTTCCGGTTAAGAGCTAGTGGCTCACGATCATATACACCAGCCTGAAATCGATATTCACTTCTTCAACCATCATGGCGACGAGGACTTCCTAGGCTCCGGTGGATCGGAAGAAGACGGTGACGTCAACACCTGGCTATTAGATAATGTGGAACTCACCACGGTCGGCGTCGATGTCGGTTCATCGACGTCGCACCTGGTGTTTTCAAGGCTGCACCTTCAACGGCTTGCCCAATCACTTTCGAGCAGGTTCGTGGTGGTAGAGCGCAAGGAGCTTCACAGATCCCCAATCCTCCTCACCCCTTTTACCTCTGAGTCAACCATAGACTTAGATAGACTCTCCGATTTCGTCAATACCAGTTACAAAGAAGCAGGCGTTGATCCTTCTGAAGTCGATACCGGGGTAGTGATTCTCACCGGTGTGGCCCTGGAGCGTCGTAATGCCAGAGCTGTGGCAGAGTTGTTCGCCTCTCATGGTGGTAAATTCGTCTGTGCGTCTGCAGGACATAATTTAGAGGGATTACTAGCAGCTCATGGCTCTGGGGCGGTCGCACTATCGCGTAAAAAGCACAGTCAGATTTTGCACATAGATATTGGTGGCGGCACCAGTAAACTGGCGCTGATTGAAGACGGAGAAATATTAGAAACCTCTGCAATTTCAATCGGAGCCAGATTATTGGCTTTCGATGACGAAGACCGCATAGTAAGGATTGAAACTGCTGCGTATCAAATTGCGCAATCTTTGGGGATTGAACTTCAATTGGGTGCAAAGCTTAGTCAGGATCAAATGCAGAAATTCGCGAACACTCTCGCCGAGATTCTCGTTTCATTCGCCTTGCACACTCAGATGGACAATCCGCTAATAGCAGATCTCACCCTGACGCCAGCTATTTCAAGACCTCCAAAACAAGATGCCATCTTTACCTTTTCGGGCGGAGTGTCGGAATATCTTTTCGGGCGGGAAACGCAGGTCTATAACGATATGGCGATGCTTTTGTCACAGGCTATCCAAGATCAGTTCAGCCAGAGCAATCTAAGCTATAGTTCTGCCGGAGAGGGTATTAGGGCTACCGCCATTGGGGCTTCTCAATTCACCGTACAGTTGAGTGGGAATACAATAATGGTCACGGAGGGAATTGAGTTACCGCTGCACAATCTTCCGGTAATAAGTCCAAAGCTCACAGAAGCTCCAACTTCCGAGTCGGTATCATCTGGAATCATCACCGCTCTGACCAGGCTTGATTTATTAGACTTCGACACTCCAATATGCGTATATCTGCCCTGGAAAGGCGACGCCGAGTATTCGATACTGCTAGCTCTTGCCTCAGGAATAAGAGATGCCATTGGCGATCGACTTGAGCACATAAACCAGCCGCTGGTGCTGGCACTTGAGGTTGACATGGGAGCTGCTTTAGGACGAATACTTACCGAAGAACTCGGACAACGAACTCAGGTAGTATCGATCGACGGAGTGGAACTGCGCGAACTCGATTTCGTAGACATTGGGGAACCGCTCGAACCGACCAAAGTTCTTCCGGTTATGGTTAAATCTCTGGCTTTCCCGGTAGTGAATCAATAGAGATGGTGGCCATCCCCCATCTGGCCACCAATCCTAAATATGCCACACTGGCCTTTCCTTTGCAAAGCAGGGACCAGTTCTAACTCAATGACACTGCTATCTCCTCAGCAACTGTCTTCAAAATTGTACCGATTTCTTTTACCCGGATGGCGGTCATTCTCCCGGTAGGTGCCGCGACATTGACCGCGAATCGAGAAGTAACCGAGATAGATTTGATTGCCACGCTTACCGAAGAGACACCTTCCTCGCTCTCTTCCTTGTTGGTAGCGTAGCCTCTATGACGTACTTTCTCGAGCTCATTCATCAGATCGGCCCTACTGGATATCGAGTTCACTGTCATTTGGACTAATACCTCGTGAGGATATAATTTGAAGATTTCCTCATCCGGCAATTCTGCCAATATGGCCCGACCAGTGGAGGTGCAGTGAGCTAGCATTGACTTACCCATTCGGGAGGAAACCCGAACCGTCTTCTGACTCTCAATAGCGTCGACAAAACGAATCATCGACCCTTCCAGCATTCCAAGATGAACGGTCTCTTCAAGCTCCTTATTTAGCCTTTCCAGAACCGGCCTGGCCTGAGTCCTGATGTCAAGCCTGCTAAGGACCGAAAAAGCGACGTTAGTCAAGGCCGCACCACTCTGATATACCTTCGTTCTGGGATCTTGTCTTACAAAACCCCTATATTGAAGCATCGCCAACAAGCGATGAGCGGTTGAGGAGGCTACTCCTAGATACTCACTGGCCTCCGTTAGCCTGATTTCAGAATGCTCGCCCAGCAGTAAAATTAGCCTTAAAGCATTGTCTACAGAAGCTATTGGATACTGCGGGATTGACTTATCATTTCCTGGTAGTGAATTCTGCACATCAGAATTATAGGTGATTAAATTCGCTCAGGAGCAACTTATGCCATATTTCTGAAAAAGCACCACAAAATCCCCACATTCATCGGCCGCTGCTTCCAGCAGCGCGACCACCTTATCTGAGCCAATCGACTAACTTTCCCACTAGAGAAAAGTCTAAGCAACAGATGGTTGTTAGACCAGCGAACTAACTACCATCACGGCTACCGAGACGGCGAAGCTGCAAGCAGCGCTTCCACTCTTTGCACTGGGACAGAGATTTCATAATCGCCAGAGAGCAGTTTTCTACATTCGATAAGAGCTCTTGGCCAGTTCACGGTCACCACACCGCAATACTTCCCAGCCGAATCGTTATATATCGCTGCAAATCGGTTTGGATTATTGGGATCTTCCAATATCACCTGTCCATCAGCCTCGGCAGTGATGCCCGCCAGCTGTATCTTCCAGTCGTATTGATCGCTCCAAACATACTCTACCGGCGCATACTGGTGCAGTTCATCAGGATTGGTGATGTTGTGTGACACACATGCCGCTTGCTCTACCGCGTTAGTCCAGTGCTCCACCCTAACCAGCTTGCCATGTCTGGGATGATGCCATCTTGCCACGTCGCCTATGGCGTAAATATTCGAATGCCCAACCACCCTACAGTACTCATCACAAACTACACCGTTGTCTATAAGCAGCCCCGAGGAATCCAGCCAAGCATCGTTTGGTACGGCACCTATTCCTACAACCACCACATCAGAACTGAGTAATGTACCGTCAGAGAGCTCGACCTTAAGGTTCCCTTTGGAGCCAGTAATCGATTCGACTCCCATGCCAAAATAAGTCTGAACCTGGTTTCGATGATGAAGTTCTATAAACCGGATGCCAACCTCATCACCCATTACCCGAGCCATCGGTATCGGAAGAGGATCCACCAACGAGGTTGTAAGGCCAAAGTGACGAGCGGTCGCCGCAACCTCTGCGCCTATAAATCCTGCTCCTACTATTACTACTGAATTAGCCGATTCAAAATCAGCTCTCAAACTCAGAGCATCATCAAGGGATCTAAGCAGGTGGACCCCATCAGTGGCTTCCCACGGAGAAGGCCTGGCCCTCACTCCTGTAGCTATCACTAGCTGGTCGAAGTGCAGGGTACCTTTATCACCAAGCACTATCCTTGACTCGGCAACATCTAATTTGGTGGCAGCAGTACCCAACAAGAACTCAATATTGGCCTCCGCAATCGCCTTCTCTGAAATCAGGCTGATCCTGTCAACGCCTTGAGAACCAGAGAGAAAACCCTTTGAAAGTGGAGGTTTGTCATAAGGCATATGATCTTCAGCGTCAATCACTTTGATCGAGCCTGTAAAACCATCCGCACGCAATGATTGTGCAGCCCGTACTCCCCCTACTGATGCCCCTACAATTACGACGTCAGAACTCACTCGTCTTCAACCCTGAGCGCTGAGACTGGGCAGCTGCGCGCTGCCGATTCCACATGCGCCCGCTTGTCTTCATCAAACTTCTCCTGCAGGATTACAACCAAACCTTCATCGTCAATATCGAAAAACTCTGGTGCTTCCATTACGCAGTTAGCGTATCCCTGACAAAGATTAAGGTCAGCCTTAACGATAGGCAACTTAATTGCTCCTTCCAAAATAGTAACCAATCAAACCTACATAGAAACTAGGACTTAATACCTATCCCACCGTCTGGATGGATAACACCCCCGGTTATGCCTCTGGCTCTGTTCGAAGCCAAGAACACGTAACTCCAGGCATGATCATCTCCCGACAACGCTACCCGAAGAGGTACACGTCCAGCTAATTCGGCCTCCCGGCCAGGAGTGTCATTCAGTCTCTTGGCATCTAAGCCCAAACTAGCCAAACCTCTTAAGTCAGTGTTTAATGTTCCACCTGGTGCAACTCCATTTACTCTAATATCCGGAGCGAGCTCATGGGCCAATGTTATTACCAATCCCCTAACAGCAAACTTTGAGGAGACGTACAGCACCCCCCCACGTCCCGGGTAATAGGATGATGTTGATTCAGTCAGGATAATAGATCCTTTAGACTCCTTCAGTGCTGGCAGCGCAGCCTTGACTGAAAGTATGTGACTTTTCACGTTGACCGAATACATCTCTTCAAATGCCTTGTCGATCAAATCTGGCTCAAGCTCAGACAGCCCTCGATAGAAATCAAAGATCCCAACGCAATTCACCAAGATATCTAAACTGCCAAATGCGTCAACAGCTACAGAAACTGCCTCTAGATTAGCCTGATACGTAGTAGCGTCCCCGACCACAACCGGAACATCCGGCAATTTATTGCTTATTTCCGAACTCTTTCCCGGATCCTTTTCGAGAACAGCGACTCTCGCACCTTCCGATATAAAAGCGTCCACCACCGCGCGTCCAATACCGGACCCAGCCCCAACTACTAAGGCGTTACGATCCTTTAGCCAACCTTCACTCACTATCTAAATCACCTTCCATGGGACCATAGGGATTATTTATCAGTAGTGAAAGAGAGTTTTGGTTCTGCCAGGTCAAGGCTTCCAGCTCCAAAGGGCATAGCGTGATATAGTGCCCTGACTTTGGCGATGAAATAAGCAACCTGGAACCGTTCCTAGTCTCAATCTTCCTGATCTGTACTTCTGCGAATTCGTTTCCAAGTTCAATCACCGGCCCATCCGATTCCTCCTCCGAATGGCCGTCCCAAGCGCCAATCACAGGAATATAGCCAGGTTCTGCATCCTGACCACCGACTCATCGACTAGAACCAACCGCCTCGCCAGCTTCAACCCTTCATCCTGAAGGCGAAGGATGTCTTCTCTGAGAGCAGAAACAAGGTAGGGCTCCCGGTTGTCTCCGCGGCTGCGGAATAACAAAACAGCAGACTGGACAAACAATTCACTCTCATTATCTGTATTGAAAGTCCGCACGTTGGTAATGTAGTGCCGAAGTCTCGAAGGGGGATCTTCAGTCCAAGCGTGCTCAGTTGCAAATCTTGCAACCCTCATCGATAATGAGTATTTATCCTCGTCGAAGTGACTCATACCTTTTGCTGTATCGAAGCCGGCACCCCGTGCAGTTGTGACCCGAACTGGCAGATTGTACTGAATGTCGTCCGTGAGGAGCGTAAGCCACTCGTCATACCTTTGAGAATCCAAAATGTAACTCTCATCGACCAGAAATTGATGGGCCTCAAGATGCCTTTCGTCACTATAGCGCAACGGACGCATAAGCGTTGTGTCAGTCTTTGCTACCGCCATTACTTACTCCCTTTGTTTGAAGCGTCTTTGGACTTCTTTTCACCCATGGCAAGCCGCTCTACTTCCTCTAACGGCTTCTCGATAAAGTCAGCCCACTCAGAAAGAAGAGCCCGCTGGTTAAATTCGCCGTAACCAACGTATGCGGTCCCAGGTCCATGAAAATTAGCCAGTGGCGGATTTAGAGGCTTATCTTCACTCGTCAAACCCATCCTGCTATTCAGCAGCAGCCTCTTAGCCATTGAACCAGCCGCAATTGATGTGATCGAAACCCAGTTCTCCACATCATCCTGCTCAAACATGCCAGTACTTCCAAAACACATCAGATAACCCTTGTAAGAAGCCTCTTTGAAATCCTCTGGAGCATTCTTATCAACAATGAACCAGGACATGACCTCAGTCTCAGTTGCACTTATGGGTTGCCATACTCTCATTGTTATAAATGGAACCACATCGTCAGAGGCTGTTGCATCAACTTTGGGCCAGTTATGAATAAAGCTGAAGTTCGGAAACAAAGTGGCTGCGGAGATCATAAAACCGTCTTCGCTGACTACCCTCTTGTGCTCCTCGCTCCAAGAGTCCTCCATCCGGTCAATCATCTCTTCCGTATAGCCGACATACCTCAGCTTCTCTCTGAAGGTTCCCTCGGGAAGCTTATATGTTGTTCCGCCACCACGCCCAGCCCAGTAGAGAGCACCTTCTTTTCTCTTGGAACCAGTTGGCTCCCTGAAAAGGCCAATCTCGACCACGCTTCGGTGAGTTTGAGGCGTGTGGTAACTATCCCCAGCTGCGTTTTCGGCACCGATCTTCCAGTTCGCTTTGACTCGCCAGCGCTGTGGTCCCCTGACTTCGACACCTTGTGGACTCTGCTTGGTATAGAAGTCCAGGTAAAAGGCAAAGTCGCCCATATATTCCCTCAATGGTTGAGCATTGGGATCCAAATTGACAAATATCAATCCATTGATGGTCTCTACGGACGGAGCTGGCAGCAAGGTCTGACCGCTTTTGTTGAATCCATCTTCGCCACCGTATGCCTCTGCATGAAAGGGCAGCCCGACCAGCTTCCCATCATTGCGATAAGACCAGCCATGATAAGGGCACCGGAAATGCGACGCATTGCCGACTTCTGCCCGGCAAATCTGCATTCCACGATGCAAACACATGTTGAACATGACCCGAACGGACCCGCTTTCGTCCCTTGAAACCAGGAAGGCAT
>JAKBSX010000050.1 GCA_021844725.1 Actinomycetes bacterium
TGAGTCTCCACGATGACCCCATTTACGTAGTAGAGCAGATTCCTTATCGCCGATTATTTCCAGGGGTGCTTTTAATGTTATAGGTCTTTCCGATATCAAGCCAGTGCAGTTGACAGTTCTGAGATCTTATTGAACGCAAGACAGGTTTCCCACATTACCGCCAATAGCATGTCTGCTCGCTTCTGAATATTGTATGTATCTGCTTTCTTGATGAGCCTCTGAATGTGGCGTATATCGACATCAGTAGTGTGGCCATTCTCTCTTATAATTGTTCTAATTAGGTTCAACGCGTAGTCATGCATGAATTGAACGCTGGTTCTTTCGATCGTTGACCGGAGTACTCTGAGAAGTTCCTTGGCGGTTCTCTTGTAATCTTCGTTGTAAAGAAATTCCAGATTAAGGATAAATAACGGCACGCCAGCCTTCTCGCAGATCCTCTTTTTGGTTTCATCTCTCAATTCAGCCTTACCCTTACCTCTATCATCGACACCGTAATGCCCGCTTCCTTGATATTCTATGGCCGCTCGCAGTTTGCCCCTTTGGTCACATAGTGCAAAATCAAAATGGCCTTTGCTATGAAGGTTCTTTTCCTTTTCTGTCAGTTCTAAACTTTTCCGGTTCAATAAATACTTGATATCTCGCTGCTGAAAATAACGAAATGGAGGCAGCCACTCGCCTCTAATGATTTTCTCGATCTCGCCCTCTTCGTACGCGTCTCTTGCAGAAATTTTGATGCCCTCACTTTTCAACGCCAATTCATTTATGAGTTCTTGGAGCTCTTTATCACCCTCGGGCTTAAGTTGGATAATATTCTCTTCGACTCTGCCAATGGTGTTTGCAACTGCCCATTCATTAATTACTCTCAAATAGGTTGTTTGATCTGCTGAAAGCCCTTCGACACCCAGTTCCCGTTCATACTCATGAACTTCTGATTCGATGTCATTGCAAAGAGCCCAGAATAGTGGATAATATATGGCTGCTATCCTCTGCCGCATCGTTATGGGGTACCCAAGCAGCTCTAACTTGTCATGAAAATTCAGAAAGTCTATAGTTATACTGACATGAAACAGCTCTGGTCCCTGAGCATCCACTGGAATAATCAGTTTCTGTTTGATGAGCTCTTGAACTCTGGAAGCATATATGGGGAAGGACGAAGTTATGACTCCAATGAGTTCTTCTTCTGGCATGAGGTTAATGGGGTCATCGTGGAGACTCATCCGGTCAGCTTTGACATCATCAATCATCAACCTCAAGAACTCTTGGAAACCCTTCATTGAGCTATGTTATGCCATTTGCACTATCTGATATTTTCTGAAGGAGTGGTGCCAGAATGAACAAAATTGAGAGTTTCTGATGTATTCATACAGGGTAATGTTTTTGGCCAGAGCATATCTGTGACTCCATTAAGCGGTGCAGAAAATAATGTCATGGGAGATATCTCAGCAACATTGGATTCGCGGACTCAACAATTCTAAGTAGTCACGAACGTGTTAGTGTTGCTGTAAATGAAATCAAATTGCCCACATTGAAGTTATAACGACATCTAGTTTTGATACTTTCATGTATGATAAGAAGCGAGAGCCTGAAAGTATCATTTTTCACTTTTAGGGGTATGAATCGCATTTGCCACGTCTCCTAGGGTTCCTATTATCCATTGTTGAAACATGCCAGCTAGGAATGCAACAACATAGTAAGAGTCAGGGGATGTCGGAACCCCTCTAATCGCAATTAGACCTACCATGGCTGCCAGACCTGCTGCGAACCCAAAAAACATACCAGTCACGGGATAAACCATCCAATAGACAGCATAAACCTTCGAAAAAGTATATTCCCAGATATTCTTCCTAAGATAGAAAATCGTATACGCTGAACCTCCCAGACCTCCCCAAGCTAATGTGGCGGGATAATAATCTCCGAAGATAGGGGAGGTCAGGTATCCCGCGATCAAAATGTAAATGAATAATAGAGAAGACGCGAGAGTAACAACCCAGACATGAATCCCGTAGAGATATAGCAAGCGGGAATATCTTGGATTCTTGTCCAATGCTTGAATGATATTGTCATAAGCCTTATGCGCAATCTCACAGGCAGTTTCTATGTCACTTCTGGCCAACATTCTGCACTTCTTCAGACTTTCTCTGAGGATCTTAGACTCGTCAGTTGAAATCAAACCGTTCAGTACTTGGAAATCAAGAATACTGTCGAGTTTCTCCACGTAAGATAACAAAGATTCTTCGTTCATCTGATTCCCAATAACCAATCAAGTTCGTTTCTAAGAGTCTTTTCCTGCTCTAGCCATTTCGCCAAAACGGCGATTGGAACTTGAAATCTCGAATCTTGCTTATACTTATGAATTAGATGACGAATTCTTTTTGAGTAATATAAATCCACAATTCCCTCTTTAGCAATGCTAACTGCTGAATTCCCACATTCCGGTGGATCCCATGGTTTCTTTTCGTTGAAAATGCTAATGTATGCTGCGATATCAAGGGACTTCGCCTCAATATCTGATTTTATTGTGGAATGAATTTCTGTCAGAGTTGACAAGAATTGCACTGGTCCGCTATGATATGGTCTGTCGTATGAAGTCTCACTCTTTACCGACCTGACCCAATTATAAAGAATATCCTCTCTCAGGTTAGCCTCTGACCAGACGGGAGTCTTGTCTTTTAGCTTTAATGCTTTGATATCAGCGTACCGCTGAAGATCCTCAGCCGCAGGCCAAGCCAAAAAATCACCATATCCAGGAAAAGATTGCATGTTCTCTTTCAATGTTATTGAATCGGTCGGTCTCATACGAATTAGCTCAGCATATCTGGGACGTCTTTTCACGAAGACTCTTCCTTCGACTAAGAGCGGTCCTGAACAAGCCCAGAAGACGTAATCTCGAAGGTCTATCAGGCTTTCGGCGTCAACTTTGAATTCTTGTTGGATATCCTCCTTGAATTTTACCGACTTTGAGCTCAAGTATTCAGCGTAACTCTGCAATACTAGAAAAGCACGATTTTGGCTCCCGGGTTTAGCATCCCACAAATTTTCCCATATTTCCTCCAGAGCCATAATCAAGGATCATATTTCAGCTATTTCAATTAAACCCACATTCTTCAAGGCAGCGCTGCTGACCTTGTCAACTAGCATGAGATTTGTTTTCATTGTCCAATGGATTAAGGGGGCGGACCATCACCATGAAAGATATGGCATTAAGCAGATGCGATGGTGGTAGAGTAGGGCATGCGACTTTGCAACTCAGTTCTATTTAACCATGAGATTATTCACCCGAATCTTGAGTTCGAATACTATTTATCGTCGACTTCTTAGCGATCATCTGTAATGTGGAAATCGTTAATTTTAATCCATATTCAGCTTCATCGTGTGATACTGAATGTCCACCGTGGATTTTTCCCCCGATGTAATTCACAACTGCTGTCACAGCTCTCTGATCTGTTTCTGAAAGCTGTGCTAGCTTAAGGCTTGCTTTCCAGTTTCCATTTCCACCAACTTGAATGCACGCACCCTCCAATGCAGATCGACATGATATTAAGGACTGACGTTCAGAATCTGGCCCTCCCACACTAAATCTATCGAGGGCCCCTTTAATTTGTTGCTCGATTGCCGGTAATCTCATGTAGATGTCATCAAGATCAACTGAATTGTAAAGATTGAGGATTCTCGTTTTATTTACTATGGAAGGAGCGGCTTTTTTTAAGGCTTGTTTTTCCTTCCGAATCCGACTTTCTTCTGTCTTGCGGCGGTGAAGTTCTCCTGGAATGTCACTATTCCAAATGAGATCGTACCCACTTACACCCTCAAGAACATCAACCACTCTCTGCAGGAGCACTACTGAGCTCCTGGCTCTTCGGGCTTGATTTAGCTTAACAAGCAACTTATGTGAATTGCCTTCAGAAGGGAGATTTTTCGTTAATATCGACATTGTCTTAAAGGAATTTTCACAATTTCGTACCATGTCTCTTCCGACTTGCATCCATTGTGATTCTAAGTTGAGCTTGGAAGCTCTCTTCACAGTTCTACCTGCTCCACGTGCAAACCCTTTCATTCCATATGGAACAATGACATGGGTTGCAAGACCTCCTAGTAAATTGGCCCCTGGCGCGTGATAACCAGACTGAAATGCCTCAATAGCTCTGTCTCTGTATGCAATTGCTTGGTTCAGAAGGTTCAATGTAACATCTTTTGGTGTCATCGTTCAAGAGGCAAGGGAGCTCTTGGCACATTAGATTTGTGTTACCTCTGCAAATTTTAATATGAAACACATAAAATACCAACAAGCCTTTCGCATTCTACAGATGCACAAACAATTTCATGAGCACATTCTCAGGGCCGCGTTAGCACATTTTGAACTGCCCAAGCAGACCATGGAAAGGCTATGTGAATACACCGTTGTACCTGATGAAATGGCTCTGGAGAAGACGGTAGGTTTCGAACTGCCAGAAGCCAGCAACCCCCTAGATAGCATCAAGAATGCAATTTCTTGGACGGGAAACGCTTTGGTTCAATATGGAACTTGGGCTTACTCGCACGGAAGTGAAGCCCCTGAGCAATTCATGAGGCATTTCATAATCTCCTATGACGCCTTTTTGACGGCTGACAGACACAGTAATCGTGAATTTGAGGACGGACTGAGAAATCTTGGTTATGCCTTGCACTATGCGACGGATACTGGCACCCCTTTTCACTCGAAACCCATTTCGGAGTCTATTACTCATTTGTTGGAGAAATATCTCGAACATGACGGTATCATTACAGAGGATCAAGGATCGGAATTATTGAGTGAATTTCTTTGGTTCATCTCCATGCTGACTATACATCATCAAGAGTTCGAGAACAAATTGCTCGATGACTGGAATGATCTATCAAGAAAGAAGGAGTATGAAGCCGCCATATCAAATGGGGTTTCAGACGCTATGATTAATGTTGACGCCAGTTCTCGAGACCGAATGATTGTGTATATGAGGCAGGAGATCACTGGGCTACGAATGCATGCCTTGGGGCAATATGGAGAATTGGATAAGATTTACAGGGGGATGAATGAACTGGAAGAAATGCAGGAAATCTCTGGCTTACGTAATTATTATGACAGAGTCACAACTGTAGGGTTGGAATGCACATATCAAATTACTCTTTTTGCTGCCAAAGTCCTCTCAATCTTTTTCGACAGGGCCGAAGTTTTTGGGTAATTTCGGACTCCGGATTCCAACTAATTCACCAAATGCATTGTGTCAAATATGCCGTGATGTGCTTGGTTATCTGAGTGAATCATATCACCAACAGAAAGCTCCCGCCGTGTGTGGCTGTAATCAGTGTGGCCGGGAGAAGTTAGTTAGTGGCTTGTCCTGGGCATAGCATCTTGTCACAGGAGCCCCGAATCTTCGCCAATTTGGCAGATTGAGGCGGGAGAAATTCGTGATTCAGCACCACGATGTTCGAATCGATCGTCTGGTTTTTCATAGAAGCCCACGAGCGTTGTCAACCAACAGTACGTGGATTCTTTATCTCCATAGAAAGGAGCAGAATTCAAGCTCATACCCTGACTCAGAGCTATTGGTGCCAGAGATTTGATTCTTGCTAATAGAAATGAATAAAGCCGTGTGTGACAGTTAGGGCATCAAGTTCATTGCCACTTGTCAGTCATGTGTCGCTAGGAGGAATGGAAAGTACCTAAGAATGCGATGATCGGATTGTTTTCCAGGGCTGAGATAGAGCGATGGCGCGGATACCTTATAACATTAGGTGAGATATGTAAGAGAGCAAACTGGAACGAAAAATACTCCCAAGAACTCAAATCTGTACTCAAACTCCTGGAACCAAACGAGTTTAGACAGGTGCTGTTATACTGTCATCTTCCAGGAACCACAACAGTCGATGAAATTCTCGGACAGACTAAATCTGCAATACTACTCTACTGCTATTGGAGATTCTCTGACTATTACAGAACGAGTTTGATAAAGCATCTGGGTATAAAGGAGCTTAAGGGCAAGAAGCTGAGACGCTCGGCGTTCGTCGGCTCATTGAGTTTAACTGATGATGAACTCAACGGAATTATGTTGCATTCCATTTGGCGCCACGCCGCCATCTATGAAAGAACGTATTCATACGAAAGCCTCAGTGTGTCCGATTTACCCGCCCTCGATACCAAATTGAAACGTATCGGCGTGTATTTGTCTAGGCAAAGGTCGATTAAGAGTGGCCCGCTTGAAAGGCCCTATCATTACAAACTGAAGGGTGCGTATCAGAATTTTCTCATCTACTGGATTCTTAGGCAAAGATCCGATCAAGATGAGCCCTCGTGGCCACTGAACAAGCGGCAAAAACATTTCGCGACCAAAGTAATTGTGCTTGATCTCAGCAACAAACAACTCAGACTCGTGTTTCATAGCAAAACCGAGCGCAGGATCGTAATTGGTTTTCTTCAGAAAAATCTGAAGATGGTGCTTACGGCTGAACAACCCGACATCTTGGTAAAGAAGAACGACCTAAAAGCGGCAATATCAACAGAGAGTCTTGCTAGTTCATTTCCGATAACTAGAGTCAACTTCAAAATGACCAATCTAGCAGGTCACCCCAGATTGACAGTTAGAGATGGTGCCGATAAGAATAGTGTGGCAAACGCGATTAAGATGCTAGAGGATTCTAAGCAGATTTCGGTTGATGACATTTCAGTTATTGAATCTCTGAATCTACTTCTTGACGGAACACCAGTGAACGTCAAAGTAGTAGCTTCTAAGGCGGGATATTACAAATTGGTTATTCCTGAAAGGAATTTGACATTCGCGATCAGAAGCGACATATTGAGCGAATTCGAAAGTGCATCGAGGTTGCCGATAAACAAGTTCTTCACCTTTGAAGATGTCCCTGTGAGATCATTAGAGGCTATAAACAACATCCTCAACAGCAAAATGGTGTGCCTATCGGAAGAACCACCAATTTACAAAAGCGTCTTGGAAGATTTGTATGAACTGGGGTTGTTACAAAAACCAGAGAAGGAGAGCAGACGGTTCTGTGTGAATCCCAAGTGCAACAGAGCCTTTGTGAATACCTGGGCGAAAGGCACTTGCGCTGAATGTGGGAACAAGATGCGCATTAGAGGAGTATATTTCAGCATTAAGGCGAACAAACCAAAAATCCGGGAATTCTTGTTGTCGTCATTGAAGAATGAACAATTCAGCGCTGTAACCGGAGTGAGGTCCATCAATCATAAGCGAACACCTGTTATTGAGATATACACACCGCGAGGTAGTGTTCTGGTAATTCCCGATTATTCGACAAAGATAAATCCTGCCCTCCTGGATCAAGTTCAGTATAGCGATACCTCGGTCGTCTTTGCCCCCTATCCATTCACTAGTGAGACTGAAACAATCAGAAGGAGAGGACATGGCATCGTAGCCATATCTGAGCTTGCTTGGGATTATCTGTCAGACTCCCGAACAGGTAGGTTTTCATCGGAAATCGATAGGTGTCTAGACTCCTTCATTTTGAGAGTAATGGAGAGCGGAAAGAACTCTCTCGAGAGAATAGAAGCCAAGAAAGAGTATGATTTCCACAAATTCGAAGAGGATGTGTTTTCACTGATTCATGTCATATTACCTACGGCGCAACGGTTAGGGGATCAATTCATCGGCAAGAAGGTCCCTGACGGAATCGCTTCTGTCCCTTTGACGGGAAAAAAGAGATTTTGCATTACTTGGGATTGCAAGTATTCTGACACGGAATACAACCTTGTCGAAAAGCCGTCCAAGACTATTCACTATCTGAAGAAGCTACCAGAACTTTCAGTCGTAAGAAATCTTGGCGGCCTTCGATCTTTTGTCTTTGTGTCGAATAACATGAATGGAGCGCGCTTCGGGAGGTATGTCAAGAAGCTGCTCAAAAAGTACACTTGGAGAGGGGGTAAGATCATATTGCTCTCATCTGGTCAACTGATCAGTCTTTATAAACACCATATCTCCATCAGGCATAATTTGCTGGCATCCCCAGAAGCAAGCAACAAGTATTACCTGAGAATCGCTGATTTGTTCTGTAGACCAAGGAGGAGATACTACGTTATAAGTCAAGAAGACATCTCTTCAATTGTTAACGATTCGTATCAAGGAAAGAAGTTAGACATTAAGAGGGATGAAGTGTAGCTACTTACGAAACGATATCGAAAATACAGTAATCATGCGTAGTTACCTTCTGTCTTCTTCCTTGATAGTGGAGAGTATGCATATTGGCATTTCATGAAACTCGATGTGTCTCGTGTCCAAAGAATACGCCGACTAAGTGTCTCAAATCCCTATCTGTTTGGCCATTTCTCCTCAGGCTGCCATCTCCTTCTTGTTCTTGCTGTCACAATGCTCCCTCCAAACCACTCTCATTCTGACTTGTTTTCTCCGGATCCTTATAAGCTAATAATGTCGCAGTATTTAGGGGGGCAGACCAACACTATCAAAGCTCTGTATTGATTTAGTCAAGTGCTTCCAATACGCACGTAAAACAGGCAAATACAATTACCTAACCAAATCTCTAATTTCATCCTCATTAAATAAGACGTTATCCCCTTTCCAGCCATATAGAATCGTGGTGATTCCTAGGGCATTCAGATTCCTAATTGTCTTTGCTGGAATATCCTGAGGGAAAACAGCTACGAGTTTCGGCTCTTGCTTCAAGGTGCTCGAATGATACATAAGTTGTCCGATAGCGCAATATACACTTGTGGTCTCGGAATCTGTCTTAACCTCGAAGATAACTGTGACTTTGTCTTGACCATCTGTCACAAATAAGTCAATGGGCCGGGTGTTGGTCACGTTTTTATTGAACTTGCTTATGGTGGTGTGAAGTGTGTTCACGACTCTGCCGTGGTCTGCGGATGCAGTGATCTTGTCTTGTGGGAGGTCATATTCCTTTTGACCTGCGAACTCTGGTTTGAAGACGCTCTTTTGACGCGAAATAGGTGATCCCTTTCCAATTGTGTTCTCCTTGATTTTATGAACGGCATGCACAAAATCGGAGACGTTCCTTGCAAAGTCTTTGCTCTTAAACGAACCCACTATGGCTACTTGTTCACCAACATTTCCATCAAATAAGGTGTCTATTGTTCCTAAGTAATTTCGCCAGAAGCGTTCTTTCCCAATACCTTTACGTCCGCCCCCTATTCTGCCGCGATGGACGACTATGATATTTCCTTGGGCATCTTCAGCAAATGCGCCAGAAACACGACGATTTACGTCCTTAAAGGCGAAATTAATCTCACAGCTGATTGCATTTACTGCGGGTGGTGCCATCGGTCTCCCAATCGAGAAAATATTCCAAGTTCTCTTCTTGAGTAGGTCCTGCGACCACCAAAAGTCAAAACTGCGAGAATAATATGCGATTTCCTGATAATTCCCTCCTTGCCAGCCCACATTGATTCGGATTTTCTCTATATGTGTCGTATCCCGAAGGCGTTTATTGAATTCCTTCTCCAGAGAGAGTATTCTGCTTGGATCTTTGATGATTCTGAGCATATGTTGTGAATATTTAGTGCAGTATAATATCATATCTTCCATTGCCTTGTTTCTTTATTACCCGACAGTTTTAAGAAAAGTCATTTAAAGCTGTACACTACCTATTTTCTCTTCGACTGCGTCGACTACAAAATCCAGAATTGTTTTCCACTTGCCTGTTTTAGATATCAGTTCCTCAATCTGCTTCTGCTGCTTGGGCCCAAGAAATTCATTGGAGATGAACATGTCCAATTTTCGGGCAACAACTCTACCCTCCTCAGTCAGGGATACATAGATAATGCGCCTTTCTTTCACTACCTCTTTAGTCCGTAGAAGTTTCATTTGCTGAAGCTCTCGAACCAGATTTCTGAGGGTGTCGTAATTGGCGATCACATTCTTGAGTTCTGTCATTTTCTTCTGACCGTCGAGGAGCTCGATTAAGATCGGTCCGGCATCCTTTATACTCAGGAGTTTACTGAACACATTCCGAACATGTAACATGTACTTAATTAAACAATTCATTTCGGATTACGGAGTGGTAACTTGTAACTTTATATATATGAAATAAATTCAGATTACAA
>JAKBSX010000051.1 GCA_021844725.1 Actinomycetes bacterium
GTCTTAGGCGAGAAGGACGGCGTCTTTTATGAGGGGGACGATACCCAGCTTTGGGCGATAAACCCGGCGCCCGTGATAAGCCCGGCTCAGTTCAATCCGCCCATTTCTCTGGTAGAGAACGCGGGGATTCTTTCTGGTACTTCGTGGTATTTTCGCGAAGACTATTTCGACTCAACCACCCGCATCCGGCGCGGGAGGTTTTATGGCGTGGACGGTGTTGGCCACCCTTGGTGGGGCTACAATAGAGTAAGCTCCTGGCCCAGGGCTCCGCTTCCTAATCCTTCTGCGAATGTGCAAATGGACCATGTCTATAGACGGATAAAGATCAATACGCCGAGGGATGAACTCATTAAGGACACCGCGGTATCGTTGGGCAGTGCTGGTTACGAAAGCGATTGGCGCGTCATAGATGTCGAGCAGACCACGAGCGACGAACTGCTATTCACCCTCAAATCCACGTTTCCCTTCGGTGTTCTCCCAAGATTGAAGGCCGGTGATCGCGAGGTCAGGGATGCCTATGAGAAGGTTCTCGACGCAGCCCTGAAGTATGCTCCGGTTCCTGTTGTAGATGTCTGCCGAGAATCGACCTGCGTTGTATTGGGCAAGTTCTTTGGTGTTGGACGCGACCTCAGTAAGGTTATCAATAAAGTTCCCGAAGATAGAATCATGCTGAAATCTGCTGCCAGCATAATCAACCGTCTTCATCCGCGCGGGAAAATCGCCGAGGCAGGAAGGCGGCTACGGCCGATCATTGACGATGATGCCGCCTTAGCGGTCCGTCTTTTCGGGTTTATTTTGATGGAACTGGAATACGCCGCTGGGTAAGGTGACAATTTGCGGATGCTGTGCCGCTGGAATCTTTCATTATGGATGAGAGTTCGAAAAAAACGATAAAGGTGCGTTGTCCTTGTTGCGAAGGCGAAACTTGCGGGACCTGCAACGGGAAGGGATTTATAGAAATTTCATGGATAGAACCGATGTTTGGAGTAAAGTGCCCTCGTTGCAAAGGGAGCAAAATACGATGGAAACCGTTTTTAAATGATCATCTGGTTTTTATGCCTTGTGAGGTATGTAACGGGAATGGTGAACTGAAATACTATAAGGATAAAAACATACTGATTCCTTATACATGACGCTCTGTACCTAAAGTGGTTTCCCTTTACCTGATGAGAAGTGGATCATGGTTGAATATCCGCATATTCATCGAAGACTATATTAGGATCAATATCCTTATACAGGTCGTTTTTCTTTACCTTTGGAAATATCATTAATGATTTTGGTTCCGATCGTTTGAATCTAAGTTGCCCCCTTAATGATAGAAGACCGGCTTGATCAATATACCACAATCCTTGCTTGCCATTGGAACGTCGTCCGAGTGATGATAATAATTCCGTTTCAAAAGCTGAGTATACTTGGCTTTCATTTTTGGATTTTACGGAAACAGAATTGAACATGAATCGAATATTATTATCCGTAAACATCCTATCTGATCTTAGGATGAATCCATCTGAAAGAACGAATATGCCATCAATAGCTAATAACGGCCAAGGCTTATTGTCTCTAGGCCACCCCCATTCTTTCATGTAATTAAGTCTTTGAGTAGAAGATATGTTCGTATTATTTCCATATGCATTAGCTATTGCCTTAAATGTTCCGATCGGGAACGTGGTTCTGCTTAAATCATAGGCAAATATATATTTTTTGATAGAAAACTGCTGCAACAGAGGAATACAACAAAAATTGATGGTAGCGTCAAAATTCTTCAGGCTTTTCTTAAGTTCTGCTACTGAAAGCGCACCTTTTACCTCAATCATGATCTTGCATGCTTCGGGTGGAATAATGACAAAATTAGTATCTCTGAACAATGTCGAAAAATTTACCGAGTCCCATATAAGGATATCGGTTTGAGTAGATCGAATAAGTTGACCGCTTTGAGCGGATGCGATCAAGAACCCGCTATCAATAGAGTATCTATCAGGAATTACCTGTCGGAGCTGCTTCTTGAGCAACGTTTCTTTATATGTGCCAACAGATAACCAGTGATTGCTGCCGATTAGCTTATCTAGTCTATTTACGGTCGAAAGAAGCTCCTGATTGCTGGTTAAGAAAAACTGATCCAATTCAGTCAGGTCAGGCATTTACCCGTCTCCTGTGTCAGGTTGGACTTGTTGGAGTTGCTGGGGGTAATTTACATCACCGTCCAGCTTCACGATGCGTCTTTATTCCCGGTCGTCTCTTCGCTTGTGTGATCCATTTCCGCCATCTTCCGCGCCAAAGACTCGTGCACCTTTGCCTGGAGCTGTTCGTGCGCCGCGTCGAGGACTTCGATGCTGCCTGTGAGATATTTTTGGGTAACCCTGGACGGGGAGTGGTCGCGCAAGTACCGTCCTGGATGAATGAGATTTCTCGTCTTCATCAATTCTTTCGCATAATCTCCGATTTTGGCGCGGCGACCACTCCATTTTTCTTGAGTCTGGATCGCTGCCGGCAGCCAATGCATTCCGGCGGCCGTTTGAAGCAGCTCGCTAAGCGTCCACCTGCGCAATTCTTTGGCCTGGTTCTTGCCCGTTTTTGCCACGAAGCCGGCGGCCTCAACCTCGTCGCCATACATATGGACCATCGCCAGCAGGAGCGCTTCAAGAGACGCCCCGGCCATCGCGCATCCAGCCAAGTAGGCCTTCGAATCCTCGCATCTTATCGCCTCTCTGTGGTACAGGCGGGACAGGCGCAGCAACTCGCTGAATTCCTTGTCGTCAAGATCGAACCAAGCCATAGCCGTAAATTCCCGGAACGTAAACTTATTTTATTTCGTGTCTCGGTGTTTCGCTGAGCCGTGCCCTACATGCTGCGAGAGGGGTTCCTTGCATTCATGCAGGATCTCACCGGTCTCGGGATCGGTAACCACCTCGTGATACAGGTCGTTCTCTCTGTCAATGATTCGGCTCAAATGCATCAGCTTCCCTGTCTTCCGGTGCAGGTCGGCGCCTTGGATCTGCTCGATGAACGGCTTACCCCCACCGGCGTGACGACCTTTCATCCCGAGTTTCTCGTGGAATGTAACCGAATCGTGGACGGTGATGTGGAATGCTCGCGCGGTCGAGCCGCAGGCCGGGCAAGCGGGACGGTCCTCGGCAGGTTGGTTGGGGTCTTCCTCTAATGGCAGGCCGCAATTGCCGCAGGCCACCGTCATAGTATCCTCAGGCATTTTCATTCCTCATTGGTATGATTGAATTATTGTTCAGTAACGCTTTTTGTAAAACCGTGCGGATTCGTCGTCAAGAAAAACAGAGGGCTTCAGGCTGCCATTTTCGGACTGTTGGAAGATGGTGGGGGAATATGAGTGAAAGAAAGGTGAATAGGTGGAAATTCGTGGAGAAAAAACTTGCCTCAGTCTCGTCTCGGCTGCGCAGGTCCCGACTTTTGGAAACGTCTTTCTATAGCTCTTGATTTTTGAAAAACCGAATCGATCATGCTCTGCGCCAGCGTTCCCATGTCTGCCATGCAATGGCCACTACGGCCAAGATGAAGAGAATAATGATCAAAGCGACAACCCACCTCTTCCAACCGGAAGATGATGATACCGTTCCATTATTTGAGTTGGATTGGTTTTGCGTAGTGGAATTGACTTGCCCATGAGCAGACGGGGACGAGGGTGGATTTGGCTGATTACTGTTTTCACCTTGAGACGAGGCAGTGAGGCCCGGATTGCCGGACACAATGACATTTTGATTGCCGCTGCTTTTCTTCTGGTTTCCGTTATGATCGTGGTCATCGTGGTCGTGATGATCGTGATCGGAAGAATTGCTGCCGGAGTTTTGGCCGGTGGAGCCGTTCAGAGGGTTGACGTTGTAATTTTGGGAAGTGGCGGACGAGGAAATGTCGCCCGTGCCTATCTGACCGGACTCAATGCTCCAATTCTGACTGCTCATGGTGTCAGCCCGGCTGATCAGCGGGAAAAGAAGAAAAACAACAAGCAGGATAAAAAAGGGAGAGTAGTTTTTTATCTTGGCAGTGGTCATTTAATTCGCGGTGTTGTTAGGGGCGGTTGTCGAGGATGAGTTAGACCCGACAATGATCAGAACGTCGGCATTGGTTGGCTTGGTTTCACCGGCCGGCAGATTTTCGATCTGTCCGTCTAACGTTTGGGCGATTTGAAGCACGAGTTCCGGATTCTTTCCTGTTAGATCGATCACTAAGATCCCGGCGTAATTATTCTTTTCGGCGTTGCCGGTGCTGACGACGCTGACACCGCTCATCCCGTTCAGTTTATTTTGGACATTTTGGACAAGGTTGGGTGTATCAGAACCATTTTCGATAACAACGTTAAGAGTGTTTGGCGCATCGGGATTATTGGCTGTTAGGGTCCCGGAGGCATTCTGAGACGCTGGCTGTGGATTGGTTTGGGTCGAGAAAGACGCTGGCGTAGCGACTGGAGCGGTCTGATTGGTTGCCGGTGAGGCTTGGGCAGCTGATTTATTGTTACTCTCAACTGGTTGGCTTTTGCTTTGAGAGTTTGTATTGCTGTTGTTTTGAGCGTTGAAAAGCGGAGCGACATTGACGATCTTGTTGATGCTCGGCCGGTAGATGATGGCCAGTTTGGCGTTGGCGTAGATTAGAATCTTGTCGCCGTTTTGGGCGTTTTTGAAAAAATCCTGGCCGGTAAGTTTGCTTTTGTCGGAGACGGTAGCGATAGTCGGTTCTTCGCCTTGGGGAAGGATCATGAGCTTTCCCACTTCGGTAGTGACGCTTTGGAGCTCTTGCTGGGCCTGAGCGGCAGTATTGGAACTGCCCTGGACATTTCGGCGCCGGCCGAAATAATAGGCGGCTCCGGCGACGATGACCAGGACAAGAAGCCAGAGCAATACGGCAGATAGCCTCACGCGGCTGAATAGTTTGTGGATTGCCTTCTTTTCTTTTCTGACCAAGACCGGCGAGACATGCAGCGTCTCCGTTGCCTGCCTGGCTTCTCTTGCCATAAAGCGTTCTATTTTTTGAGGATTCCCCATCATAAGGATTTTCTTAGACTTATTACTAATGCATCAGGAAGCGCGCAGTAGGTTTCGCCGGTGCTCAGGAACGAATCGCGCTTATTTCGGGACGCGCAGTCAACTTCTTTAGGGAGCTATAAATTCGGCTCCGCTTTCCACGCTTGGTTGGTATAGTCCCAAACCCATCCAGGTGGATTGTCACTTGTATAGGCATAGTTATTTACACGGGTGCCTGGAAAGAGAAAGGATGTCGGAGGCTGCAAATCTGAAATGTCTGAAGCTTCTAGAGAACCTGTTTCTATTGGAACTGCATCATGCAGGAAGTCCACCGGGTAGGTGCCAGTAGCCGCAATTGAAAGTGTCAAAGCCGTGCTGGTGGCTGATGTTACATAGTCTCCGACCGGGATACCATTCCCCCATATCCTATCACCAGCCTTCCATCCAGACGTACTGGACATCGTAATAGTTGTACTTCCGCTCATCACCGAGCCTGGGGTCGCAGGATGAAACTTGACGCCCTCATAGACGTATAACGACTGCGAAGTGCCCCCGGTATATTGGTTATTGAGCCTGTCGACTGTCACAATTGATCCGCTTATACTTGATATCTCGCCAACCGGGTGAAGTATGCCGTCACTGTTCATATAACAAATGAAGTCACCCGTTTTGATCATTCCAGGGTTACCGATAGTTAACTTTGCCTGGTAATCAGACACAGTGACACTATATGAGCCTAAAGAAATGAAGTTAAATGGCTCGCCAGTGAATCTAAGCAGAACTGCGGTGGGTGGATAACCGCCCATAGATATATATTCAGAATTAAGAATATAATTATCAAATAAATTTGTTGGTGCCACTTGAATTAGTGAACTGGAAGAAACATTAGAATATGTTTGGCCAGGGAACAGAGAACAGTCTGTAAACTGCGGGTCACTTCCGCCTTCTCCTTCGGAGGGAACGACAAAAGGAAGATTGTCAAATTTGCAATTGTTAAAGCTGAGATTTCCATAGAACCTGAGCCGATGTATTCCACCATCTGCGTAGCTAAATTGGCAGCCTGTAAAATTCCCCTTTCCGTTATATTGCCATTGAGGTTCCAATCCAGATGAATTTTCCCCATCAAAATGAAACACACAGTCTGTTATATCCGCTTGTTGATCTGGCGATGAATTATCACTAATCGCTATGATGCCCTCTGAATAAACGCGGCTAACAGATAATGCTCCCCATGTGGTCCCGCGCCATAAATAGGTTACCCAGCCTATGTTACCGCCTGTCCAAATCGGATATTCCCCATTTCCCTTGCCGTAGCTGCTGCAATCGACCACAGCAAACCCATAATCTCCCGTTGGATTGATGAGTCGCACATTTCGGCTCTGATCTTGCCCTACAGCGACAAAAACTTTACAGTTTGAAAAGTCAGGGGAGTCAATGGTTATGTTTTCGGCATTCTGAGTTTCGGTATTGGGTGTAATCATTATACCAACTACAAAATCATTGATAACAACGTGATCCAAATCAATGCCGCTGCTCCCGCTGTTAACATCACCATTTGAATAGTATGATGCAAAGTCTGGATAACCTCCGTCCGGCGGAACGGTATTGCCAAATGGATCAATGCAGATTCCTGAATACTGGGAATAGCGACTGTCTCTGGCAGAACCAGTGTTGAAGCTGTTGTATGGGTATGCTGCAAGATATCCATATATATCTGAACCCATAGAAAAATTGTTTTGCCCCTCAATGGTGATATTCTTAATTACATCACCGCGCGCAAATTGAATCATTATAGCGGGGTCGTTTGCAAAGATTGGAGCAATTATTGTTGGTTGGGCAGGTGACGAATACCCCCAGGCGTCTCCGATTAAATTTACTGTATTAAATTCAAAGACATTCGATGTCCCGTTGTTAACAAATTTCCACATTTCAATGGGCGTTGATATGCTATGCGTACCAGGAAGAAGTATCACATTTGGAATGCCAGAGTTGATAGCGACCTGTATGGCGGCATTTATCGGCCCTGAATCGTCGGTAACCCCATCATTCTTATCGCCAAACCAAACGGTCTCAATCTCGTTGACGGCATTGGTGCCGAAAAGGACCTGCCCCGTTCCCGTAAAGACCTGGTAGAGCCCGGCCTCAAATGAGCCATCAACCGTGATGTTGTGACCATTGAGATTTATCAGGCCGCCCGCTTGGATCTGGACGGGTTTTGCCGCTGTGAAATTGGCCGTCAGGGTGATAGGCCCATCGACAACGATTTGGGAGACGGCAGAGTCCGTTTCGGCGGCTTGCCACTCGGCAAAACTGGAAACGGTGCTTGTCGCTCCGATATTGACGGACCCATGAAATTGGGCATTACCATCCACAATCGCGCTGCCATCAACTTCCAATGCTGCTCCGGGACTGGTTGTACCGATACCGACATTACCACTCGAATCGACGTACAGCCCAATACCGCCACTTGCTCCGCGCAGTTGGGCCGTCCCGGCGATATCCAAAGTGGCACTAGGCGAAGTGGTGCCAATGCCGACAGAGCCGTTATCGTAATAAAGGTTCGGGCCGGAAACGCTCCACTGGGAAGAGATTTTGTTGTTAAAGGCCGTCCAGTCGCTACTGGAGAGCAGTCCGCTCGCGGTGCCGCTGGCGGTTGCGATATTGATATCGGCGTTTGCGCCGACTACCGTTCCGGTGCCGCCCGTGATGGTAAGCCCTGGCGTGGAAGTGATCAGGTCGCCAAAAGTGAGCGCGTTTTGTTTGTTGTTGAAGGTATTGAATTCATTGGCGGTGAGGAGTCCGGCCTGAGTTCCGCTGGCCGAAGCGATATCGATGGAGACTCCGGTCCCCAGAACGGAACCGCTTCCGCCGGTGATAGTCAGGCCGGGAGTGGAAGTGCTGATACTGCCCGGTGCCTGGTTGGCCCACTGGCTGCCGTTATACACCAAAATATCGTTGGTAGCTGGAGAGGCTATGTCGGTGTCGTTGAGGGCGGAAAGGGTAACCACCCCTCCGGAGCCGACTACCTCCGACCAGCCGGTATTCGTGTCGGTCCCCGAAGTCTTGATGTAGAGTTTGTCGTTGGTGGCGTCCAGCGCCATATCACCAACACTTCCAGTCTGGACGCCGTTGGGATCGCCGGTGCCCTGATAGATGCTCGTGCCGTTGACGGCGTTGGCGTTAAAGGCGTACGCGGCCGCCCCGATCCTTTGGCGGGGAGACATTTCGCTGTCGGTCTCCACGGTGATGCCGACGTAATAGGTATCTTGGGAGAAATCGATATTTAGAGCATTGCCGTTTCCCGATCCCAAAAGGACGGTGAAATTGCCGTCTTTGACCGAGACTGGATTGCCGTTGGCGGCGGTATAATTCCCCGTCCAAACCGGTGTCCCGCCGGAGGCAGTGGTGTAGAACCGAAAAACCATGTCGTAATTGCCATCGGCGGCGTTGCTGCCTTTCGAATTTTTCAAGACGCCGAAATAGGTCAGTTCGGGGTTGATGCCGGAAGCGGCTTCGACCTTCGAAAACAGAAACAAACTCCCGACGATGATGGCGAAAGCAAAGAGAAGGGAAAGAGAAGACGCTGTTCTATTTTGGGTGATTTGGTTTTTCATTTCCGCGAGGAGTCGCAATTTTTGGTATGGAAGCGAGATCGCTCTATTTGGATTAGCGGAAGGGGACTAGGCAAAAAGAAGGCCGGTCAATATCTTTATTGTAGATGAATTTTGAAAAACTTAAAAGCTATGGCCATTGTGGATAACATTCCTGCGTTTTACAAAATGCTACGGGTCTCGAATAATGAAAGCTCTCGACCAGGTCTCGAAAACTGGAAACGCCCAAACGCCCACCCCGCCAATCCCGTCCGACCTCCACCATCCTCCGCCACTAAATAGTTATCCACAAGCCGCTGGGGGAGTGACACTTTGACGCTTTCGGAAAATATTCTATAATCAAATTAAAGTTGTCTGCCTCCAGTTACGCTTTCAATTTTCAATATCCGCGAAATAAAAACCCTATCCCGCTCGGATCTCGCCGAGACCGCTTCTAAAATGAAAAACAAAATGTTTATTTCCGGCCAGGAAAACGGCCGGACGAGAAGAATGGCCCAGCGCATCCTCCGCCCCAAAATCCTGGCGGCCATCATTTTGGTTTTGCTCCTCAGTCTGGTCATTTTAAATCTGCCCGCCAAATATCACGTGGCCAACGTGGTGAACAAAGAGAAGGACCAGCCCGCCGTCCTGGGGACGGAAAACCAGGGCGCGAGCCAGGGTGGCAATAGCAATAACCCAACCACCGGCAGCGTGGTCATCGGGAACAACAACAACCAGTCCCAAGCCCAAAAACAGACGCTCGCCCAATTCTTCCGAATCCCCAGCGATTCCCTCCAGGCCGGCGACATCGTCATCGAAAAAAACGGCAATCTCTATATCGCCAAAAATGTCATCGACGCTCAAAACATCGCGCGCCACGCCCTCACCAACGGGAACCTTGAGACCGGCGCCGTCACTTCCCGCGTCCTGGCCGATCAGGCCGTCCAGTCCCAGAACCTGGCCCATTATCTTGACATTCGGGAACTCCAGGTCAAGGACAAAATCAAAGCCGGCACGTTGGACCTCGGCACCAATGTCATCACCGATGGGCAAATGCACGGGAACTGGAATTTCGGAGAGGGGAACCTGACCACTTCCGGCGTAATCACGGCCGGTACAATTTCGGCTGGCACCATTTCTGGCTCGCTCCAAGGCAGCTTCGCCCCGAGCGGTGACGTCAATATGGCTGGACATGTGATGACCTATATCGGAAACAGCGGGACGAACTTTACCAATTCCGGCGGACTGAACGTTTCCGGTAACCTCACAGCTCCCAATATACTTTACGGGCTGTCAGGGACGGCCAATCGCGTCACGATCAGCACAGGACAAAGCCCCACCATCGATATCGCCGGCAACTACGCTGGCCAGACTAGCATTACCATCCTCGGCACAATCAGTTCCGGAACTTGGGAAGGGGCAGCCATCAGTGTGCCAGCCGAA
>JAKBSX010000052.1 GCA_021844725.1 Actinomycetes bacterium
ATGCCGTCGCAATTCAATGAAGAAGCTCTTTGGGCTGCCAAATAATCGAAATATAAATATACTAAACTACTATACGTTTAGTTAGTTGGTAATAATTTAATCATTATATCTTCAACCTATCGGCTATTTTTAGACCCGATTTTCAATCAATCGGCTAAGGAAAGGATGTCGGAATGCTGCGACAGGAAATGAATGAACTCTTGACTCAAACAGGTCCAGGAACCCCAATGGGCGATCTATTTAGGCAGTACTGGCTTCCCGCTCTTCTCGCTGAAGAACTGCCAACCAACGACTGCCCTCCGATTCGGGTAAAGCTCCTAGGTGAGCGGATGATTGCATTTCGCGACTCTGAAGGGCAGCTCGGCTTAATGGATGAGTTCTGCGCACATCGAGGGGCATCACTCTGGTTCGGGCGAAATGAGGAAGGTGGTTTACGCTGCCCATACCACGGATGGAAATACGACGTTCACGGCCAGTGCATTGAGGTTCCTTCAGAACCTGCCACTAGCCACTTTTGCACCAACGTGAAGCTCCGGTCATATCCGCTTGTTCAAATCGGTGACATCCTCTGGACTTATATGGGCGAACCCGAAAAGACTCCGCCCCTACCCGAATACGAATTCATACATGTGCCTGCCGAACAAACCTATACTTCCAAGCGGATTGAAGAGTGCAATTGGTTGCAGGCCCTTGAAGGTGGTATCGACTCGAGTCATGTGTCGTGGCTTCATTCAACTGGACTGGATAACGATCCTCTATTCAAAGGGGCCCAGGGCAACCAGTATAACCATAACGATCTCAAGCCATTTTTTGAAGTCGTAGATAGCGATGGCGGATTGTATATTGGCGCCCGCCGCTTTGCGGAAGAGGGTAAATATTACTGGCGTATCACTCAGTGGGTAATGCCAAGCTTCACAATGGTGCCACCTCGCGGCGACCACCCGGTTCATGGCCATTTCTGGATTCCAAGCGATGATGAAAGCTGCTGGGTTTTCACCTTCGACTATCAGCCAGTTCGTGCTCTGACTTCTGCGGAACGCCAAGCAATGATGGACGGCAACGGTGTTCACAGCAAGAACATTCCTGGCACCTATCGACCGATTGGTAATAAAGACAATGATTATCTAATAGACCGCGATGCTCAACGACGCGGAGAAACATACTCGGGAATCGCAGGAATTGCATCGCAAGACGCCGCCATGCAGGAAAGTATGGGCCCCATAGTGGATCGCACGAAAGAACGACTGGCGGCCACCGACGCTGGTATCATCAAAGCACGGGCAAAACTGCGTAAAGCCGCAATTGCGCTACGCGAAAATGGGACAACACCTCCGGGAGTCAACCCCTCCCACCACCGGGTACGGTCGGCCTCGGTTGTCCTTCCCCAAGATCAGTCTTACATTGAAGCTGTTTCGGATAAATTGCGGGTGCAGGCAGGTGTTGGTCAGTTATCGGTTTAGTTGGAACGGCTTGAGGCTTTCCTAGAGCCAATTCAAGCCCGGACGGTTAGGAGCTGGACTCAATATAACTTTATTTAGCTCCTAACCCCAACTTCTTCCTTTTTATTGGCTTTCCTGGTCATAGATAACACATATCATCCCGACCTACACGGATCGGCAATTATCGTCATACCAGCGCGTGCCATTCTGGTATTTTGCCCATAAAATGCCAGAATGGCAAGCTACCACTTGGAACAAATAGACCAGATAGACCTTTCCGAATTCTATCCAGACCCTAAGCTCGAGCCCACAAACACGGTATGGATCCGAGCAAACTTTGCTACCGCGGCCAACGGGGTAGTCAAGGTAGACGACCAGAGCCAGGCAGTGAGCGGGCCGCCCGATAGGGCAATATTCAACTATCTTCGCAAACAATGCAATGCAATTTTGGTTGGAGCTGGCACTGCACGGAAAGAAAACTACGGCGTACCACAGCCAAATCCAGATAGCCACGCCAGGCCCAGGCTGGTCATCGTATCAAATTCGCTGGACATACCCAGCAACGCCAAATTTCTGGACCGAGAACACCCTCCATTAATTGTGACCTCGGCAAAGTCGTATGAGTCAAATAACGACGAGATCGACGGGTTCGGTAATCTTGCTGAATTCGTTATATTAGGCGAAGAGAAGGTCGACCTCTCAAGGGTTAAAACACTCTTAAGTTCGATGGCTCTAACTTCAGTACTGTGTGAAGGAGGACCGAACCTATTTTCTCAACTCTTGAGCCTGAAACTGATTAACGAACTATGCCTTACAATTAGTCCAAAAATAGCAGGGGGCAAACCCACTGGAATCGCAGAACTCCCCCAGAATCTGACAATTGAAATGGAACTGGGCTCGCATTTATCGATCGACAACTTTCAGTTTTGTCGTTATATACCCAGGTATGAATGAGACCCGAAATCCAAAGTTGGACTCGGGCCTCATTAGGATTCAATCAGACTTACACTACTGGGATTTACTCATCATTGGATCGGTACGATAATTAGCAGCCTCAGCTGCACTTTTCTTAGTGCGCCGAGTAATCTTTCTTCCCAGCCAGGAAATAGGGTCGTAAGAGGCATCGACAACCCTTTCCTTGAGTGGGATTATTGCATTGTCGGTGATCTTGATGTGTTCCGGGCAGACTTCGGTGCAACATTTGGTAATGTTACAGAAACCAATCCCCATTTCCTGGCGAAGCAGCTCACGACGATCATTAGTATCGAGCGGATGTGACTCCAGCTCCATATATCTAATAAACATCCTGGGACCTGCATAGTTGGTCTTATTCTCTTCATGATCTCGGATAACGTGGCAAACATCCTGGCACATGAAACACTCAATACACTTACGGAACTCTTGACCACGCTCTACATCGATTTGCTGCATCCGATAAATTCCATCGGCATCGGGTTCGCGGGGAGCAAACGGCGGAAGCCTGCGCGCCATCTCGTAGTTGAACGATACATCGGTCACCAAATCACGAATGATAGGAAACGTCCTCATGGGCGCTATGGTTACGGGTTCACCTTCCGGCAAAGTATCCATCCGGGTCATGCACATCAACCTGGGGAGGCCATTGATCTCAGCGGAACACGAGCCACACTTTCCTGCCTTGCAGTTCCAGCGACAGGCTAGATCAGGTGCTGGCCCAGCTTGCACATGATGGACGACGTCCAAAACCACTTCACCTTCATATACTTCAGTGGGATACTCTTCAAACTGCCCACCGTCAGAGTCTCCCCTCCATATTCTCATCACGACTTCAGCCATCAGTGTGCCCCTTCTTCCTCTAGCAAAGCCTTCAGTTCATCCGGCATCTCCGGCAACGGTTCCGGAGTAACGGAGTAGTCCCCTGATTCGGTAAGCCTCTGGACAAAGTTCAGTTTTCCAAGTTCTGGATCTGGACCTGGATAATCGTCTCGAGTATGGCCTCCACGACTCTCTTTTCTCTCTATGGCGCCAAGGGTCACCATAGTGCAAACAGAAAGCATGGAAGGAAGGTCGGTGGCCAGATTCCATCCGGGATTGTATGAAAGCCCTCCCTTTACCGACAGATTCTTCACTCGGCCTTTAAGTACGTTGATCTCATCAAGTGCCTGGGTCAATTCAGATCCGGTGCGAATGATTCCAACCAGATTCTGCATCGTGTCCTGAAGGTCACTTTGAAGGTCATAAGGGTTCTCGCCAGCTTCACGATGAAATGGAGCCATAGCCTCAGCGATTGCCTCCTCAATCTCGCTTTCCAGTAGCTCAGTGCTACTGGTACGTCCCTCTGCGAAATCAGAAGCACCCATTCCGGCGCGGCGCCCGAACACTAAAAGGTCAGAAAGAGAGTTTCCACCGAGTCTGTTGGCTCCGTGAAGTCCCGCAGCTACCTCACCGGCAGCAAAGAGGCCTGACGCTGTTGTGGCTGCACTGTCAGCATCCACCTTAATTCCGCCCATGACGTAGTGACAGGTTGGCCCGACTTCCATAGGCTCAGTGGTTATGTCGACTCCAGCCAATTCCTTGAATTGGTGATACATCGACGGGAGCTGACGCTGAATATACTCCGCAGATCTTCTGCTGCCTATGTCCAGGAAGACTCCACCGTGCGGACTACCGCGGCCAGCCTTTACCTCTGAGTTAATGGATCTGGCAACTTCATCTCTTGGCAACAACTCCGGAGGCCTGCGATTGTTAATATGATCCTCATACCAACGATCTGCCTCAGCTTCATTGTCAGCCGTTTCTGCGGCAAAAATAGGAGGTATGTAGTCGAACATAAATCGCTTGCCCTCAGAGTTGCGCAATACTCCACCATCGCCTCGCACACCCTCAGTGACAAGTAACCCCCTAACCGACAGGGGCCAAACCATTCCAGTCGGATGGAACTGGACACATTCCATATCTATCAGATCCGCCCCGGCCCATAGAGCCAAGGCGTGCCCGTCGCCTGTCGATTCCCAGGAGTTGGTCGAATATTTCCAACTTCTTCCGATCCCACCGGTTGCCATTACTATCGATTTGGCGCCGAAAACAAGCATCTTTCCGGTTGGCCGCTGATAACCGATTGCCCCACTCAATTCCCCGGAAGCATTGTGCAAAAGTTTCAGCACTTTGCATTCCATGTGAACTTCGATATCAAGTGCCACTGCCCGTTGCTGCAGGGTACGAATCAGCTCAAGCCCGGTTCTGTCACCGACGTGTGCAAGCCTGGCATAACGGTGACCGCCAAAGTCTCTCTGATGGATTCGCCCATCCTTTGTGCGGTCAAAAAGTGCTCCCCAGGCTTCAAGTTCATGAATCCGGTCTGGCGCCTCCTGTGCATGCAACTGCACCATACGCCAGTTTCCCATCATCTTGCCGCCGCGGAAGGTATCTCTGAAGTGAACCTTCCAGTTATCTTCAGCCCAAACATTTCCCATAGCTGCGGCAGCCCCGCCTTCAGCCATAACAGTGTGTGCCTTGCCAAGTAGCGACTTGCACACGATGGCTACGCGAAGTCCTCTGTGTTTTGCCTCGATTGCTGCCCGCAATCCGGCTCCACCGGCCCCAATTACCAGGACGTCATAATCAAACTTTTCATATTCAGACATGTTCACCCTTTAGAAAATTTTCGGATCAGAAAATACGCCACTTGCGACTAACCGAACATAAAGATCCGAAAGCGCTACAAATGTCAAACTTGCCCAAGCCAGTTGCATATGACGACCGTTGAGTGGGGTAACAAACTTCCAAAAACGGTACTTAATTGGATGCTTTGAAAATTGCTTTACATTCCCGCCACATAGATGCCTGCAAGCGTGGCATGAGATTGAGTAAGCCCACAGGAGGATTGCATTAACACAAAGTACAAGAGTCCCAACAGAGACACCGATTCCTCCGTCACCGGGCATTCTGAATGCATTGATAGCATCTGCTGTAAGAATAATGTTGAGCAGAAGTCCAAGCACAAAAAAGTAGCGATGAATATTTTGCAGGATCAATGGAAATCTTGTTTCACCGGTATATTTGGCGTGAGAGTCAGCAACACCACATGCGGGAGGCGACAACCAGAAAGACCGATAATAGGCCTTTCTGTAGTAGTAGCAAGTTACCCTAAAACCAAGCGGAATGATCAAAATAACGATGGCCGGTGAGTAAGTCCACCAATGGAGATAAAAACTCCCCCGAGCCCCCGCGCTACAGCTGGCTGCAATACACGGGGAGTAGAATGGGGAGATCAAATCCCTATGAGCGCTTGCACCCACGTAATAATTACCGTTTTGAAAAGCAGCCCAGGTGGCGTAGATTACAAACGCAGCCAAATAAATAGCTGTAAATAGTGGAGTTCTTTTCCAAGCATCCTTACGCAACGTCTTGACGTTGGGTCCACCTCTTGCTCCACCCAACACCAATGGCACCGGTGCCGGCCTGATACCCTCTTGCGTACTCAAGTGTTCCTCCAGTTTTTAGTCAAACACACTTCAGAGACAATTTAATTGACTGTAGCTTATGGTCTAATACGGATTGTATGGCCAGGTAAACTCAGACCCGCAAGAATTACCAAATAAAAACCACAAGCCAGCCTGACAATCTGCCACATTTCGCTACGCGCCAATACTCGCCGCTAAAACCTTAATTTCATCCATAAGATCAGCGCCGTCACGGCTCTCAACAGAATCAATCTGACTGAGAACCGATCTCGACAAAATCAACAATAAATCACATCCTCTTTCACTGCCAAATCAGTTGGGTATGTTTGCCAATTCCAACCTAATTTCTATGTAAACATCTTGGATTAAACTAATAAGCGGCGGAACAAACAAACCATTCCGCCGCGGACTAAATTTTTCACTGGAAAAACTGAAGAATCCAACCTAATTTAGCGATACACCAAGGTCCATTTGAAAAATCTCCTCTGTATCAATCTGACGACAACCACGTTGAATACTCCAATCAATGATGCCAAAAAGACCAATGCCAGAAGCTTTCCGGTTTGGAATCCCTCACCAAAGAAATTCAGCAGGTAGCCGAGTCCAACATTAGAGACCTCCATCTCACCCACTATCATCCCGATCACTGCTAACGCTACACCGATCCTGATGCCGGCAAAGATATAGGGAACAGAAGCTGGTAGGATAACTTTTCGAACCAGTTGCCGCTCACTTAGACCCATGGTTTTCCCGACCTCTACATAGCCTCTGCTGACGTTGCGAAGTCCACCTGCCGTATTGAGCAAAACCGGGAAAAACGTAATCAGAACCACAAAAAGTATTCTGGCTTTAGCCGAGATTCCAACCCAAACAATCAATAACGGGATCAACACATTCAATGGCGTTGCGTTTGCAGCATTTATAAACGGTCCAAGCACACCCTCGGCCATAGCGTAACGACCGATCAGCATGCCAAAAATGATTCCAGCCACTAAGCCAATCCCAAGCCCAATATAGAGTTCTCTAATTGATATAGACAGAGCTGACTGGGCAGTACCCGCTTTGAACAAAGCCATGAAGTCTGACGCTACCTTAGCTGGTCCGGGTATCAACACCGCGCTGACAAAGCTGGAAGCAATTTGCCAAATCAACACTATTATTGCCGCTGTGACGAGCGGCGCCACTATCGACATCCATGGACGCTCCGCCAAAGGTGGCTTTGGTGGAGGTGGCATACGCTTTGCATCCTCAGCGCTTGCCACCTTGATTTCTGAAACAGTTGAACTCATTCCAGCGTCCCCTTGCCGCCGCGAAGATGCGACATTATGTAACTTCGAAACTCTATTGCATGTGGATGTGCCCGAACGTCATAATCGGTACGAGGCCTTGGAAGATCCACATCAACTATTTCAGTAAGCCTTCCCGGATTGGGCTGAAACAATGCAATTCGATCTGAGAGGAATATTGCCTCGTCAACATCGTGGGTAACGAAAACGATAGTAGTTCCCAGCTTGGCCCACAGGTTTGCAATCTCGATCTGAAGTGCCTCACGGGTAAAGTTATCGAGCTGGCCAAACGGCTCGTCCATAAGTAACACTTTCGGACGAACAGCTAATGCTCTTGCCACACCCACCCTTTGCTGCATACCTCCAGAAAGGGTATAGGGAGGAGCAGAAGCAAATGAAGCCAATCCGACCATTTCCAGAACCTCCATAGCCCTTTCGTGGCGGTCCTTCTTATTCACACCGCGTGCCTCGAGACCCAGTGCCGCGTTTTCAAGCACCGAGCGCCACGGCAGGAGGTTGATATCCTGAAAGACATACGCCATCTCCTGCGATACGCCGTCCAACGGAACCCCATCAAGTGCCCTTAGGCCCGCATCAGCCTTCTCAAGGCCATCGATGATTCGAAGAAGGGTTGTCTTTCCACAACCACTAGGCCCTACCAGGGAAATAAACTCCCCTGGTTTAACCGACAGGCTGACATGGTCAAGCGCAACAATGGTTCTCTCCTTGGTAATGAACGTTTTGCACATGTCCTTTACTTCAAGTATCGGACGAGAACTAGATGCTGCAACTCCACTATCCACAGCTGTTGAGCCACCTGTTTTTGTATTTTGAGTGTCGTATGTCATTAAGAGGCACGCCTTCCTGCAGATGTATCAGCAATCCATGGAAATTTCACGTCTTGAACTTTCCTGGCGATTGCAAAGAGAATTAACGCCAAACCTGTAGTTGTCACAATTGTCGCCACTAGGTCAGCGGTCTGGCTGTAACTACCAAATGTTGAACTTAGGCCACCAAGGCCGCTGTCCCCAATTTCCTGGCCGCCAAGGATCATTCCGACGGCACCAACTGCCAAAGAAATCCTGATCCCGATAAAAATAAAAGGAATTGTCCCAGGGAAATAAACCTTCCAGGTTTGCTTCCACCCATTCAAACCAAATGCCTTGCCAACATCGGTGTAGCTCCCTCTAACTGCACGAACTCCCGCATATGTATTTACCAGCATTGGCCAAAGACAAATCACCATAATAAACGCAACGCGCGCATTCGTGCCAATTCCAAACCAAATTTCCATAACCGGCAGCAATGCAATGGAAGGAGTGGCATTTCCAAAAGCCACCAACGGCTCAAATGCCTTTTCTATCATCCTGACCCGGCCCATCAACAGGCCAATCCCGATACCGATCACTCCGGCAATCACGATTCCTGCGATCATCTCAAACAGGGAGCTTACAAATGCACCCGGAAGCTTACCATCACCAATCAGATGAAAAAAGGAACTGATAACTGCAGAGGGGGTTGATATAAAGATTGGGTTCAAAAATGACCCCGAGATCTGCCACAGCGCAAGCGCTATTATAACTGCCACCCAACGCGCAATTCTCACCTTGTGCTGTTGGAATAACCCAACTTCGGGCTTATTTTGTTGAATCTCTAAAACACTGGTAGCCACCATAGCTCTGTTTCCCAAATTATCATCGAGTCCAACCCCGGCCTCCTGGGGATTTCCCAGAAGACCGGTAGCCGTAGCATCATTAGATGCAAACTCACTATTTGATTCACTTACCACTTAGTATGCACTCTCATGCGCACTGAACTGTGCCCAAGCGTTCTGCCAAGGAGTCAAATCCTGAAGCTGCGACTGAGGGTTCAGACCTGGCCCCTTGAGAGCATTCTGCTGCTTTGCCACACCTAGGTTGAACGCAATCACCGAAGAGGAGACGATTGATTTGCTTACTGGCCAACCTTGAATGCCTCTAAGCTCGTTCCACGCGGCCTGATACTGTGCAGTGGTGTCTGCATTGCTGGTGTATGAAGCAGCGTGCTTAACCCATGCGGCCTCGTTGGTATTGAACAGTTTTGCAGATGCCAGCCAGGCAAGGTCAATCGCCTCTGCCATGGCAGGATGGGACTTCAACCATGAAGCCTTGGCACCCATGAAACTGTCTGCATATTGAGGCAGAATCGTGGCACCTACACCTAGTACATGAAAGTTTGGACCAGCCTTAGGAACTGCATTTGAGTGGACGAATGCCACATCCACCTGTCCAGCTACCAAAGCATTGAAAGATGCGGTGCTGGCGCCAGTCTTCAGAATCGACACCTGGGAGGCGGTGAGACCAGCCTTCTTCAGTGCTGCAGTCAGAAGGACCTCATCCGGCGAAGCCACGCAGCAGATCGCAATCTTCTTACCCTTTAGGTCACTCAGCGAAGCAATACTCTTCTTGGCCAGAATCACATCGTCAAGCCGGGCCTGGTTTGGTCCAAATATCACTAACCCTGCATCAACAACAGCCGGCACAGGACCTGACACCGAAACCAGCGAACCACTGGCAACTGCTAATTCAGCAGCATTACCTGACGCATTAGTCTGAGTTGCCGAGGCACCCCATTTCTTTAAGTAATACACCAAATCGTGAACATTGGTGTCACCAATGTGAGCACTACCGGCAGCGTTTCCAATCTTGAAGGTCAATCCTTTTAGATTGGGTGTTCCGTTAGCATTGAAACTAAGGTGAGTAGCGGTCGACGGTTGGCCGGCTGCACTGGCACTTCCAGAACTTGCTGCCGATGTTGCCGTCGAGCTAGATGTTGAACTTCCTGAACCACAGCACTC